>NZ_JARESX010000050.1:0-55073 GCF_046026435.1 Paraburkholderia sp. RL17-381-BIF-C
ACCCCAAACCAGCAATCATCACACATCCCCAACCGCATGCCCCCCACCTCAACCAACCATCGACCGCCCCACCCCTCCTTCTGAACCATCACGACTAGCCCCATTCAACTGCTGATAACGCCGAAACTTCGAAGGCGCCATCCCCTTCACCGCCAGAAACTGCCGGTTGAAATTCGACAAGTTATTAAACCCCGCCTTGAAACAAATATCAGTAACGCTCAACTCATCTTCGGTGAGCAACTGACAAGCCAGATTGATCCGCATCCGATTCACATACTGCACAAACGGTAAGCCAGTATGCCGCCGAAAATACCGCGAAAACGCGCTGACACTTTGCCCCGCGAGCTGCGCGAGATCCGACTCCCGCAACTCATTAGCGAGATTCCCCCCGATATAAGTGAGCACATGATTGATCCGAGTCGAAGCAAACCCACCAGGATCGGCCTGATAAGCAGGACTCGCCAGCATCTCACGATCTTCAGCGTTCACCAGAATGTCGAGCATCGACATGAACAGCACGAGCCGACGCAACCCACGCGCCGCCAGCAACTCAAGAAACAGCGGCTGGATCGCCGCGCTCGTCTGCGCACCGAACGACACGCCACGCCGTGAATCCGCGAGCAGTGCCTCGACCTGACGCCACTCCGGAAAACTCTCAACGCAGCTCGACACGAACTCCTGCCCGAACTGCACGACCAGATTGCGCTGCGCAATGCTTTCCCCTTGCGGCACTTCACTCACCCAGTTGTGCGGCAAGTTCGGTCCGATCAGCACCAGATTGCCAGGCGTGAAGCTGCTGATGTGATCGCCGACGAACATCTTGCCAGTCGTCGCCACGATCAGATGAATCTCGTATTCGGGATGAAAGTGCCAACGCACGGTGCGATACGGATAACCGTGCGACCACACTTTGAACGATTCGTCGCGGCGCACGGCCACGAGTTCGAGATCGGGTTGCACTGTCTGCCTCCATGAAGCGGCCTGCCAACGGCGCCGCCGGTCTTTGTCTTATATAGCGAACCGTAACCCTCTAACGCGCTCTTCACCACTAAAAATGAAACCGCGGATCGATACTTTTTTGCATTCGGGTTAGTCCTGGCGCATCGCCTGTCAAATTTGATGCAACGCAATACATGCGGCAACGCACTTCCACCACACAACGGCGTCCCGCGAGCCACGTCGAAAAGCCCCGCTGCGCCGCGCTGCGCCACAAAAAAGCCTGTGGCTCCGCCTTGACTTTCGTTTCAGCCGGTACGATCATTCGCTCACACACAGAGCAAATGCTCCATACCGAGACAACGCCAGGCCTTCCAGGTTTCTTCGCTACCCGGGGCGCGGACGCGATGCGTCTGGTTGGAGGCACTCACGAAAAAAACGCACGCTTCGAATCGTGCGAGCAAGGACATTCAGGAGACGCACATGAACAGCGGGCAAGGCAGCGGCGCTGCCGCACACGTGATCCTGCACATCGGCGCGGGATCGTTTCATCGCGCGCATCAGGCGTGGTATCTGCATCGGTTGAACGAGGCCAAGGTGCCCGGCGAGCCGCACTGGTCGCTGACGGTCGGCAACATCCGCAGCGACATGAATGCGGTGCTCGAAGCGCTCGCCGCGCAAAACGGCGTCTACACACTCGAGACCGTCACGCCCCAAGGTGAGCGCGCGTACGAAACCATTCGCTCGATCGAGCGCGTCGTGCCGTGGACCGAAAGCCTCGACGCGCTGATCGAAGCGGGCGCCGACCCGGCCTGCAAGATCATCGCGTTCACCGTCACCGAAGGCGGCTATTACCTCGACGAAGATGACGAACTCGACACCGCCAACGCCGATCTCGCCGCCGACCTCGAGGGCGGCCACACCACCATTTACGGCGCGCTCGCAGCGATTCTCGACGCGCGCATGAAGCGCGGCGCGGGCCCCGTCACGCTGCAGACCTGCGACAACCTGCGCAGCAACGGCGAACGCTTCCACGCGGGCATGAGCGAGTTTCTCGAACGACGTGGCGCGGAGGAACTCGCGCAATGGTTCGACGACAACACGGCCTGTCCGAGTTCGATGGTCGATCGCATCACACCGCGTCCCACGCCGGATGTGCGCGAACGCGTCAAGGCCGCCACCGGCGTCGACGACGCCTGCCCGGTAATGGGCGAAGCGTTCATTCAGTGGGTGATCGAAGACCGGTTTATCGCGGGCCGCCCGGCATGGGAAAAGGTCGGCGCGGAACTGGTCGACTCGGTGATGCCGTACGAGGAAGCGAAGATCCGCATTCTTAATGCGCCGCACAGCTGCATCGCATGGGCGGGTACGCTGGTCGGGCTGAACTACATTCACGAAGGCACGCTCGACGCGGACATCAATCGATTCGCCTTCGACTACGTCACGGAAGACGTGATTCCGTGTCTCACACCGAGTCCGCTCGATCTCGAACGGTATCGCGATGTGGTGCTGGAGCGCTTCAGCAACCCGTATATCCAGGACACGAACCAGCGCGTGGCGGCGGACGGCTTTTCGAAGCTGCCAGGCTTTATCGCGCCGACGTTGACGGAGTGCTTCGAGCGCGGCGCCACACCGGCGGCGACGGCAATGCTGCCCGCGCTGTTCTTCCGCTTTCTCGAGCGCTGGAACGCCGGCAAGCTGCCGTACACGTATCAGGATGGCGTGATGGACGAGCGCGTGGCGCGCGGCTTTTTCGCGGCGCCCGATCCGTTGAAAGCGTTCGCCGCTGACCGGCTGCTATGGGGCAGCATGGCGCAGACGCCGGAACTGGAATCGGCGCTGGAGGGCGCACTGGCGCGTGTCGATGTATGGCTGGCCAAACGCGGCGCGATTTGAGCGCCGACCGCGCCGGCCTCATCCATTGAGCTCAACAAGCGCCGCGCGTCGCGCGGCATCGAAACACGCGCTGCCAGGCTTAATGCGCATGGCACCGCGCGCCATGTGCGGCTAAAGTAGCGCATCTCTAACGACGAAGGTTCCGCGCCCATGTATCTCGGCATCGACCTCGGCACGTCCGAAGTGAAAGTTCTGCTGCTCGCCTCCAACGGACGCGTGATCGGCACCGCAGGCTCACCGTTTACCGTTTCGCGCCCTCATCAGCGCTGGGCCGAGCAGAATCCCGAAGACTGGTGGGCAGGCACGCGCAGCGCGCTCGCCGCCCTGCGCGCCAAACATCCCGACGAGTTCGCGCAGATTCGCGGCATCGGCCTGTCCGGTCAGATGCACGGCGCCGTGCTGCTGGATGCACAGGACCGCGTGTTGCGGCCCGCGATCCTATGGAACGACATGCGCAGCGACAAGGAATGCGCGGAATTGACCGAACGCGCGCCGGAGTTGCACAGCGTGGCCGGCAATCTCGCCATGCCCGGTTTCACCGCACCGAAGCTGCTGTGGGTCGCGCGCCATGAGCCGGACATTTTTGCGCGGACCGCCTGCGTGCTGCTGCCGAAGGATTACTTGCGCCTGCAATTGACCGGCGGCAAGGTGTCCGATCCATCGGACGCGGCCGGCACGCTGTGGCTCGACGTCGCCAAACGCGACTGGTCCGATTCGCTGCTCGCGGCCTGCAACATGTCACGCGCGCAGATGCCGAGCCTGTGCGAAGGCAGCGAGCCGTCCGGCACGCTGCTGCCCGAGGTGGCGCGCGAATTCGACCTGAGCGACGGCGTGATCGTCGCGGCCGGCGGTGGCGACAACGCCACAAGCGCGATCGGCATCGGCGCGACGCAACCCGGCGACGGCTTCGTTTCGCTCGGCACGTCGGGCGTGTTGTGCGTGGTCGGCGACAGCTTCCGGCCGAATCCGGCTTCGGCGGTGCATGCATTCTGTCACGCGATTCCGGATCGCTGGCATCAGATGAGCGTGGTGCTGTCCGCCGCGAGTTGTCTGCGCTGGGTCTGCAAGCTCACCTCCACCGACGAGCCGACCCTGCTCGGCGAAATCGAGGCGCTCCCGGCCGACACGTTGAACACCGCACCGCTCTTTTTGCCCTATCTGTCCGGCGAACGCACGCCGCACAACGACCCGTATGCGCAAGGCGTGTTCTTCGGCATGAATCACGCAACTGATCGCGCGCTGCTCGGCTACGCGGTACTCGAAGGCGTCACGCTCGCGCTCACCGACGGCCTCGACGCGCTGCGCGCGGCCGGCACCGAAGCGAAGGCGCTATCCCTGCTCGGCGGCGGCGCCCGCAGCGACTACTGGGCGCAATTGCTGGCCGACTCGCTCGATACGGCGACGCGCAAGCACGGCGGCGGCGAAACCGGCGCGGCGCTCGGCGCGGCACGTCTCGGCTGGCTGGCAGCCGGCGGCGATCCGGCCACGGTGCTGACCAAACCGCCGATCGAAAAGGAGTTCACACCGAACCCGCGCCGCCACGCCGAATTGCGCGCGCGACTCGAAGCGTATCGCGCACTCTATCGCCATGTGCGGCCGCTGTTCGACCCCGCGCGGCAGCCGCTTGCCTGACCGGCAATCCGCCACCGGTTTGCGCGCCAGGTTCAGTTAAAGCGCGCAGACCGGCTGCTATCATCGGCGCACTTCAAGCGAACCGTCACCGTGCCCAAGTCCACAGAAAAATTAGATCTTGCTACCCGCGCCGCGTGGCTCTACTACGTCGCCGGCAATACCCAGAACGAGATCGCCGAAAAGCTCCAGGTGTCGCGTCCGGTCGCGCAGCGGCTGGTCGCCTTCGCAGTGGAAAAGAATCTGATTCGCGTGCGCGTCGATCATCAACTGGCCGATTGCCTCGCGCTCGCCGATCAACTGTCGAAGCGCTACGGTCTGAGCATGTGCGAAGTGGTGCCGGTCGACAGCGATACGTCGGAGGAAGTCGACCGCAAGCTGGCGGTGGCCGGCGCGCAGGTGATGGAGCGCTATCTCGGCGAGGAAAAGCCGATGGTGGTCGCGGTGAGCAGCGGCCGGACGCTGAAGGCCGCGGTCGATCAGATCGCGCAACTGGACCGTCCGCAACACCGGCTGGTATCCATGGTCGGGGCGATCGCCCAGGACGGCTCCTCGAACCGCTACGACGTCGCGCTGCACATTTCGGAGAAGACCGGCGGCAAGCATTTTCTGCTTCCCGCGCCGCTGCTCGCCGATAGCGAAGCGGAGCGCGCGCAGTGGTGCAATCACCGGCTGTACCGGATCGTCGAATCGCTGTCGGCGCAGGCCGACGTGGCGTTCGTCGGCATCGGCAATATCGGGCCGAATTGTCCGTTGCACGAAGACGGCTTCATTACGTCGGCGGAAGTGAAGGAATTGATGCAGAACGGCGCGGTGGCCGAAATGCTCGGACTGCCGATCGATTCGGCCGGCGCGCACGTCGAATCGCCGATCGGCCGGCGCGTGACGAGCATCGCACTGGATTCGCCGCCACGGCGTCCCACCATCGGCTTCGCCGGCGGCGAGCGCAAGCGCGAGGCGCTGATTGCGGTGCTCAAAGGCGGCTGGCTCTCCGGACTGGTCACTGACGAGTCGTGCGCGCGAGCCGCGCTCGAAGCCTGAGCGGAAGTTGGCACACCGTCGGACGCAGCGCTGAAAGCGGTCCACGTTCGTCTTACATGACCGGCAAGCCTTCGGTGATGATGATGCGATAGTCGGCGCCTTGCAGGCGCGTGTCGCTGACGGCCTGATACTCCGGGCTGTGATACCAGGCGAGCGCTTCATCGTAGCTGGTGAATTCGAGGATCAGAATGTCTTCGATCGCCGGACCTTCCACCACTTCCCTGCGCCCATGGCTCGCCAGCATCATCACCGGATGCTGCTCGAAGGTTGCAGGCGCAACCTGTTTGTACTCTTCCAGTTTGGCGGGATCGAGCGTTTTCTCGCGCGTAATGACGACATAGGCGGGCATGAGCGTTCCAGAGCGTGATTGAAAAGGAAAGCGGCGCGCCCGCCGCTTTTCCAATCGTCACGCGGCTAGCACTTCAACGATCTTACGCTGGAATGCTTTGCCTGCGCTGTCGAACAAATGGCAATGCTCCGGCGTCGCGCCGTTTTTTTGGGGCTTGCCGGTTCGGTAGCGAAACATCACACCATCGGACGTGACCGACTGCGCATGCCGAAAAATCAGGCCCGCGCCGCAGACGTGCCGGCGGGCAACCACTCGTGCTCGAAGTGGTAGTTCGGCGAGCCGGTACCGCCTAGCGCCCGACCAATGCCGGCGACCGCCTTGGAAACGGCATAACCGGCGAGATCGGGTAAGACGTGACAAAGCCGCCCGCAGGGGCCGGCCAGGTTGAACAGCTGGCCGACCGAGGAAATGAGCGGCGTATTCAGAAAGTCGTTGCTCCTGGACACACAGTCGATCATCGCTGAGCCGATCAAACTGTTCACGCTCTTCATGTTCGAGTCCGCAGATTGGTCAGGCTTGCCGCATCTGGAAGGATATGAAGACGTCGACATCCCGTCCCGGCTGGTGACCATCGAGGTTGCGCTCATGACATCTGAGTCGCGTACCCGTTCGCGAGTGGCGCTGGAGCCAGCGCAATGGCGTTCCGTATTGCCGAAGGTGGCGTTAAACCCCGACCTCCGCTGCTCACGCTCGTGACCGCCGCACGTGGACGGGGCAGAGGGCACGTCCGAAGCATTCGAATTGCTGAATCGCGCACTGGAAAAATACGTGTCGATTTTCGTCGACGTGAGTCGTTGCATGCTGATTTCCTCTGTTGATTTTGCGTGCCAGATAACCCGTCTGGCCGGGTATTGGTCAGCGGCTCGCGACGAGTCGCCGTTCAATGCTGGAGCCGGTTGAAAGCGGGTCCGCTGCCGATCGAGCGGACGCGCTCGCCGCCTGCGTTAAGGGAGCAGACAGTCAAGCAGCGTGGAAGAAAAGATGCGGTGCGGATCGTGGCGGTTAAGCGTATTGCGCGCCGTGTTCCAGGTGGCCCCTGACGGCTGTCCCTCGGAATACAGATTCGGAATCGTGCTGCCAATCATCACGCTGTCCTGCCACGCGGCGGCATTCGTATAGGCCCAGCCTTTCGACCATTCGGGGCGCACGGTCGCATATGAGCCTGCGTAGTTCGACATCATCCACTGCTCGATTTCCCGATAGAAACTGTTCGCCGCCGGCGTGCCGGGCATCGTCAAAATGTCGAAGTAGACGGCGATGTTCCACTCCGGATGGTCTGGACACGGCTTGAGTGCGGCAAGCGACGGTGTGGCGGCACCCGGCCCGGCATCGGCCGGTTGATCGAGCCCGGTCACGCGGATTTCGACAGGGCCATTCATTGGGTACTCGCCGCGTTGCCTGTAGGCCTCGACCCGGTTCTGGTAGAACTGCACGAACTCGTGGATGACGCGTTGCACGTCAGCACGCCGGGCAAGCACGGCGTAGCCGTTTGCGGTCACGCGCAGCGTCGAAGGACGGACGTATTGCAGAACGTTGCGCGACCAGCCCCAGATGTCGCCACTGAACGTGACGCCCAGCCCCGCCATGACGATACCCATCTGCAGCTGCCCAAAAGCCGGCGTCAGGTGGCGTTCGCCCCCGATCACGATGCGTTTGATCAGCTCCGCCAGCGGCTGCGGGATGGAATCGGAAAATGAATAGTTATAGGGCTTCGTCACCTCCCGCGAGAAGAGCGGCTTGCGGGATTGCACCGTCCACACCTTGAGCCACGGGCAACTCGTGAACGGAAACCAGATCGCCTCCATCCGGCCTGTGCGGTCGAGGAACGATTCGATCGTACGTCCCCCGGACTTCGCCGGGGCGAACAGTTCGGATGCCGGAATATCCACGAAACTCTGGCAGCGCAGCCGCTGGTTGACGCCCGCTTCGAGCGTCGCCTCGACGATCAACGCGCGGCCGAGATGAACGAGGAACGCACCGATGTCCGCATCGGTTCGCTTGAACGTGCGCAGCGCATACTGATGTTTCTGGGCATCGAACACGACCGCCGTCAGCGACAGGATCAGATTGCTAAGCGAGCCGTAGGTATGCCCCTTCAAAGCGGTTTCGCCGGAAGCGGGTATGGCTGTTCCGTGCGCACCGATCGCAAGAGCGCCGCCTAGCGTAATGTCACCTGGAGCTGGCGAGGCCGTCACGCCCAGACCGAATTTTTCCAGCGTGGCGAGTAACGCTTCCATCGAAATGCCGGTTTGCGCCGTGACGCGTGCGGGCTGAGATGACGTGTCCACGGTTACTGCGTTGAGCGACCTCGTCATGTCGAGCAGGACGACTTGCGACGCCCCGCTGGTCCGGTCGATCGTCAGCGGGGACCAGTTGTGCATATAGCCGCGCGGCCTGATGCGATATCCGTTCGCGCGCGCCCAATTGACAATCGTGACGACAGCAGCGGGCGTGTCGGGCGACGCTGTCCAGACGTCCGCTATCGCGATTTCACCGCTCCAATTCTGGAATGCCTGTTTATACAGCGGAATACCGGTGGGAAAATTGGCCGGAACAGGCGCGGCGCCTTGCGCGTGCGCGGCGATCTGATAAACCGGCGTCCATCCGGTCACGACTCCAGCCACCGAGAGCCGGGCGATATCGGCAATGAATTTACGTCGTGGCGGTGGTGTAAGAACATCTTGAAGAGAGTGGGTCACGTTCGCTCGAATGCCTGTTGATGGGAAGAAGATTTCAGTCCCCATGCTATTTTCTTTAGGCGTTCGCGAGGCGATGACTATTCATGACATGACCGTGACGATCACGATAAACGCGGTTGACCGGATGCGGCGAGCTGTTGCGGTGAGCCGATGGGATAGGCGGGACGTTAGCGCTTGCGCGTCACTCGATTGATCAGGATGGATCTGTCGACCAACGCAGCCACGCATTACTGATGAAAAAAAAGCCGCGCTCGAAGGGCGCGGCATAGAGTCGTTGCAGAGTTCGGAAGTCAGGGCCGCAAGAAGGTGGCCCTTGGAGAACTTACGCCGCCAGCACTTCGACGATCTTTCGCTGAAATGCTTTCCCAGCGCTGTCGAACAAATGGCAATGCTCCGGCGTCGCGCCGAGTTTTTGCGTCTCGCCCTTGGTATGCCGCTCGAGCGGCGGAATCCGCGCGATCAGCCCGTCCGGCGCAACGCTCGACTCTGCATACAGATACGCCGCGTCGCCGAGCGATTCGACCGCCATGGTGCGGGCCGAAACGCCGTCCTCGGCCATGCCGACATGCAGATGCTCGGGGCGAATGCCGACCGTCACCTTGTCGCCCTGTTTGACCGCGGCCGGTTCCACCGCGACGCGCTGGGTTTCGCCGGTTTCGTAGCGCACCGTGACACCGTCATGCGTGACCGACTGCACGACACCTTCCATGAAATTCATCTTCGGCGAACCGATGAATCCCGCCACGAAACGGTTGGCGGGCGCGTGATACAGCATGGTCGGGCTGCCGACCTGCTCCAGATTGCCCGCCGACAGCACGACGATCTTGTCCGCCAGCGTCATGGCTTCGACCTGATCGTGCGTCACGTAGATCATCGTGGTCTTCAGTTCGTCATGCAGACGCGCGAATTCGAGGCGCATTTTCACGCGCAACGCGGCGTCGAGATTCGACAGCGGCTCGTCGAACAGAAATACTTTCGGCTTGCGCGTGATCGCGCGGCCGATCGCCACGCGCTGACGCTGTCCGCCGGACAACTGCTTCGGCTTGCGGTCGAGCAGATGGTCGATGTGCAGGATCTTCGCCGCGTTGCGCACGGCCGCGTCGATTTCCGGCTTCTTGGTGCCGGCGAGTTTCAGGCCGAACGCCATGTTGTCGTAGAGCGTCATGTGCGGATATAGCGCGTACGACTGGAACACCATCGCAATGCCGCGCTTGGCGGGTGCGACGTCGTTCACGCGCATGCCGTCGATGGTCAGATCGCCGCCGCTGATATCTTCGAGGCCGGCGATCATCCGCATTAGCGTTGATTTACCGCAACCGCTCGGGCCCACGAACACGACGAACTCGCCGTCGGCGATATCGAGGTTGATGTCGCGCATCACTTCGTTGTCGTCGTACGCCTTCCGGATGTTGCGCAGAGTTACGCTTGCCATGATGTGTCTCCGTGTAATGCTATGTGTTGCTTGTCCGTTGCTTCGGTTGCCTGAATTTCCCAAGGCTGCCGCGTTGATTCGTATCCCGGTGCCTCGCTTTCCCGTGCCACGCATGCCGTTTACGGCGCGGCGGCCGTCACGCTCAGCGTCCATTGCGCGACCAGTTCCGGCAGCTGCTGCATGTCGTCGAATACGTGACGCGCGCCCGCCGCATGGAGCTTGTCGATCTGCGCATCGCTCGCATGACCGCCGCCTATGAAACCGAGCACCGTCATACCCGCCGCGCTCGCCGCCGTCACGCCCGTGACGCTGTCCTCCACCACGAGGCACCACGAGGGCGCGAGGCCGAGCCCCCTCGCCGCCGCCAGATAAACATCGGGCGCGGGCTTCGGATTCGGCACCGTATCGGCGCAGAACAGGCGGTCGCCGAAAAACCTCACGAGGCCCGTGCGCGCCAGCACCGATTCCACATACGGGCGGAAGCTGTTGCTCGCGCAACCTTTGGTGAGCGGCACCTGAGCCAATGCGGCTTCAATGCCGTCGACTGTCGGTGCCTGCATCGCCGCCGCTTCCACCGCGCGGCGGATCGCATCGATATCCTCGAGCGTGAGGCTTCTGCCGAGTTGCGCGGCGGTGCCTTGCAGCACTTTCTCGATGCGTAGTCCGAGCAACGGCAGCACCACCGGTTCGACATCAGTGCCGGGCCACAGTGTTTCGAGTTCGCGCACCAGCATGCGCGCCGCCACGGCTTCGCTGTCGATCAGCACGCCATCGCAATCGCAGATCAGCGCGAAATTGCCGACCACCGTGCTTCCACTCGTGCCTGACGTCATTTGACCGCCCCGAACGTGAGGCCGCGCACCAGTTGCTTCTGCGACAGCCAGCCGACAATCAGGATCGGCGCGACCGCCAGCAGCGAAGCGGCGGACAGCTTGGCCCAGAACAAGCCCTCAGGACTCGAATACGAGGCGATGAACACAGTCAGCGGCGCGGCGTTCGAACTCGACAGGTTGATGCTCCAGAACGCTTCGTTCCACGACAGGATCACGAGCAGCAGCGCAGTGGAAGCCAGTCCCGGCAGCGACATGGGCATCAGCAGATACACGATTTCCTGCCACGTCGCGGCGCCGTCGATCCGCCCGGCTTCGAGAATGTCGCGCGGAATTTCGGCGAAGTACGTGAACGACATCCACACCGCGATCGGCAGATTGATGAGGGTGTAGACGATCACGAGACCGGATACCGTATCGAGCATGCCGCTGTTTTTCCACAGCAGATAGATCGGCACCAGCACGCCGACCGACGGCATCATCTTGGTCGAGAGCATCCACAGCAGCACTTTCTGTGTGCGGCGGGTCGGGAAAAACGCCATCGCATACGCAGCCGGCACGGCGAGTATCAGGCACAGAATCGTCACGCCCGCCGAGATCAGCACCGAATTCAACGCGAACGAAAAATAATTGCTGCGCGCGAACACCTCGCGGAAGCTATCGAGCGTCGGGATGAAAAACAGCGATGACGAATAGGCCTGCTGCTCCGTCTTGAACGCGGTGATCGTCATCCAGAAGATCGGAAAGAACAGCAGCAACGCGACGAGCCAAGCGATCACGCCGGGGATGCCGCGGCGAATCGCGGCGAACGGCGACTTGGCCGGCACGGTCATGGGTGTCGTGCTCGACACCGGGGTAGAGGCAACCTGGCTCATTTTTCGTACTCCCCTTTCAGGTTCTTCGCGAGCATCCGCACAAGGAAGAACGACACGATATTGGCCAGCACGACAGCGAGAATGCCGCCCGCCGAGGCGAGACCGACGTCGAACTGTTGCAGGCCCAGCGAATAGATCAGGTACGACAGGTTGGTGGTCGCGGTGCCCGGACCGCCGCCCGTGGTCGTATAGATTTCGGCGAAGATCGACAGCAGGAAAATGGTTTCCATCATCACCACCACCGCAATCGCCCTTTTCAGGTGTGGCAGCGTGATATAGAAGAACATCGAGAACGGACCCGCTCCGTCGATCCGCGCCGCTTCCTTCTGCTCCTGATCGAGCGACTGGATCGCCGTGAACAGAATCAGGAACGCAAACGGCAGCCACTGCCACGCCACGATCATGATCACCGCTGTCAGCGGATATTCGGCGAACCAGTCGATCGGCTGCATGCCCATGGCGCGCATGCCCTGCGCGATCAGGCCATACACCGGATGCAGGATCATGTTCTTCCAGATCAGCGCGCTCACGGTCGGCATCACGAAGAACGGCGCGATGGCGAGCAGCCGCGCGATCCCTTGCCCGTAGAACTTACGGTCGAACAGAATCGCCATCAGCACGCCGCCGACCACCGTGATCACAAGGACCGAGATGATCAGTTCGAGCGTGTGTCCGATCGAAGGGCCGAACGACGGATCGCTGGCAAGAAACTTATAGTTGTCGAAACCCGCGAAGCCTTTGAGGTCCGGGTTCAACAGGTTGTAGCGCGAGAACGAAAACCAGATCGTCATCGCGAGCGGAATCGCCATCCACAGCACCAGCACGGCAACCGAAGGCGAGACCAGCCAGCGGGCGGAATTGGCTTTGCGAGTTTCGCGTTCTTTTTCTGTCTGGGGTTGGGCATGCATGAGAGGTAGGCGCAAAGGACGCATGATTGACCACCTGTTCGGTAATGCGCGGGCCGCCGCCTGAAGCCGCATGAAAACCGCAGCGACACCCTGCGATGTCGCGGCGCCCGCGCGGCGGAAACGGCCCGCTGTGCTGCGTGGGCCGGCTGACGGGCGTCAGCCGGCGCGTGCCACGTAACGCTCGTGGCTTACTTCTGGTAGCCGGCCTGCTTCACAGCGCGATCCGCCGTGGCGTTGCCCGCTGCCAGCGCCTGGTCGACCGTCATCTGACCGGCAATCGCGCCGGAGATGCTCTGACCGACCACGGTGCCGAACGACTGGAACTCAGGAATCCCGACGAACTGCACACCGGTGTACGGCACCGGCTTGAGGGTCGGATGCTCCGGATCCGCCGTTTCGATCGCCTTCAGCACGAAGTCGCCGAACGGTGCTGCCTGCTTGTACTCGGGGCGAGCGTAGGTGGATTGACGCGTTCCCGGCGGCACCGAGGCCCAGCCTTCGTCCTTCGCAACCAGTTCGATGTACTCCTTCGACGTCGCCCACGTGATGAACTTCTTCGCCGCGTCAGCCTGCTTCGACGACTTCGGAATCGCCAGCGCCCAGGCCCACAGCCAGTGCGAGCCCTTTGGCGTGACCGCGATCGGCGCCGCGGCGAACCCGACCTTGTCGGCGATCTGCGACTGCTGCTTGTTATAGAGCATGCCGGCAGCGACCGTCGCGTCGATCCACATTGCACACTTGCCGGAAGACATCAGCGTGAGGTTCTCGTTGAAGCCGTTCGAGCTCGCTCCCGGAGGGCCGTCTTTCTTCAGCAGATCGACATAGAACGTGATCGCCTTCTTCCATTCCGGCGAGGTGAGCTGCGCGTTCCACTTCTCGTCGAACCAGCGGCCGCCGAACGTGTTCACCACCGTCGTGCCGTAGGCCATGTTCTCGCCCCAGCCCGCCTTGCCGCGCAGGCAGATGCCGTACATGCCGTTGGCCTTGTCGGTGAGCTTGTCGGCGAATTGCGCGATCTGGTCGTAGGTGGGCTGATCGGGCATCTTCAGGCCCTTGGCCGCGAACAGGTCCTTGCGGTAATACGTCATCGAGCTTTCGACGTAGAACGGCAGCGCATACAACTGGCCGCCGCTCGAGAGGCCGTCGCGGGCCGTCTTCACGACGTCGTTCAGATCGTAATCGGCGGGCAGATTGGTGAGCGGCGTGAGCCAGCCGCGCTTGCCCCATTGCGGCGTTTCGTACGCGCCGATCGTCATCACGTCGAACTGGCCGCTGCCGGTCGTGATGTCGGTGGTGGCGCGCTGACGCAGCACGTTTTCTTCGAGAATCACCCAGTTCAGCTTGATGTCCGGATTCGCCTTTTCGAACGCGGGCGAGAGCTTCTTCAGCTCGATCATGTCCGGATTGTTCAGGGTGGCGATCGTCACCGTGGCCGCCGACGCGCTCAATGCAAAGCATGCGACAGCGCCGGCACTGACCGCCTTTAGCGTGGATTTGAGAGCTGGCTTCATGTGTTGTCTCCTTTCTCGTACGTTATGTAGTACAGCGTTTGTTCTACGAAAATGACGATGAACGGCGCGGACTCAGCTCATCCAGTTGCCGCCGTCCACGTTCAGGGTTTGCGCGGTGATGTAGTCGGCATCCGCCGACGCGAGAAACAGGGCGGCGCCGGTCAGATCGTCCGGCACGCCCATGCGGCCGAGCGGCACCGCTTCGCCGACAAGGCGTTTCTTCTCGCCGAGCGGCCGGTTTTCATAGCGTGCGAAAAGTGCGTCGACTTCGTTCCACATCGGCGTATCGACGACGCCCGGCGCGATACCGTTCACATTGATCTTGTGCGGCGCGAGCGCCAATGCCGCCGACTGCGTGTAGCTGAGCACGGCCGCCTTGGTCGCGCAGTAGTGCGAGACGAGCGCCTCGCCACGCCGGCCGGCTTGCGACGACATATTGATGATCTTGCCGCCACGGCCCTGCTCGACCATCTTCTGTGCGACGGCTTGCATCAGGAAGAACATGCCCTTCACATTGACCGCGAAGAGTCGGTCGAACACGTCCCAGGATTCGTCGAGGATCGGGCGCATGTCGAAGAGCGCCGCGTTGTTGAACAGAATGTCGACCTGGCCGAAGCGCTCCAGCGTGCTCGCCACGATGCGCTGGATATCCTCGCGGCGCGTGACGTCGGCGCTCACGCTCAGCACGCGTTCGCCGTGAGCGGCACGCAGCGCGTCGCCGAAACTGTCTGCCGGCTTTACGTCGACCAGCACGCAGCGCGCGCCTTCGTCCAGATATCGGCGGGCTACGGCTTCACCGATTCCGCTTGCCGCGCCCGTCAGAATCGCCACCTTGTCTTGCAATCGTGCCGCCACTGCTTGTCTCCGGTTCGTTTCGCTTCTTGAGGCGCGGTGAGCGAACGCTCGTTGCGCGAACAATTGCTCTGTTTGTGATCGAATGATCGGATACGCACCGGGTCATGTCAAGGCGCCCGAGCAGATTTCGATGGTGCAGCGCGGCAGGACATCAGGTGGCCTTCCCTGCTTCGAACCACACTAATACGAGAAATCGAAGACAGCCAATCTCCATTCCACTCAACCCGCTGACAAAAATTCGAGATACGTTATATCATTGCGACCTCGCTTCGCTTCGAAGCCTTCGCCGCTTGATCGCCTTTTCGTCAGGAGCTCCTCGCTGATGGCTACATCGATTGCAGAACGCCATGCCGTGCGGCTCGCGCATGCCGAAGCGCATGCCACGTTGCACGGTCTCGCGCTGACGCCGCTGCGTCGTCAGGTGTATGAGGCGATCGTCGCCAACGAGCGGCCGATCGGCGCTTACGAGTTGCTTGACGCGCTCGAACCCCAGCGCGGCCGTATGCCGCCCACGACCGTGTACCGCGCGCTGGACTTTCTGCTCGCGCATGGCTTCGTCCATCGGATCGAATCGAAGAATGCATTCGTGGCCTGCTGCGAAGTCGGCGTGCCGCATCGCAGCCAGTTCCTGATGTGCGACGGCTGCGGTGCGACCGTCGAGATTCCCGGCGACGATCTCGCCGAACAGTTGTCGCATAGCGCGCCGGCACATGGCTTCGAAGTGCATCGCCAGGTCGTCGAACTCAGCGGGCTGTGCGCACTGTGTGCCCGCGCGGTGCGGCCCGCGGGTGGTTCGGCATGAAACGACGCGTCAAGCCGGCATAAACCAGGCACACCCTTCCCAACGTTTGTGGTTCTTTCAACTCTCACGCAGCAGGACAGAACAATGAAGAAATTCGGCTCGATGTTGAACGGGGCGCAGCGAGCGCTGAAGCTGTCGAAGTACCTCGCCGCGAGTGCCGCGGTGTTCGCGTTCGGCCACGCCGCAATGGCCGCGGATGCAAAAATTCCGGTGGTCGCCGCGGAAAATTTTTACGGCGACGTGGTGCAGCAACTGGGCGGCGATCGCGTCGACGTGACGAGCATTCTCAGCAATCCGGACCAGGATCCGCATCTGTTCGAAGCCAGCCCCAAGACGGCGCGCGCGTTGCAGCATGCAAGCCTTGTGGTCTACAACGGCGCCGACTACGATCCGTGGATGGCAAAATTGCTGGCTGCGTCGAAAGGCACGAAGCGCATCACGATTGTCGCCGCCGATCTCACCGGCAAGAAGAGCGGCGATAATCCGCACCTCTGGTACGACCCGGCCACCATGCCGAAAGTGGCGCGCGCGGTGAGCGAAGCGCTCGTCGCGGCTGACCCGGCGCACAAGTCGGCGTACGATGCGAACCTCGCGAAGTTTCTCGATTCGCTGAAACCGGTCGACGCCAAGGTCGCCGAACTGCACGGCCGCTACGCGGGCGTGCCGGTCACGGCGACCGAGCCGGTGTTCGGTTATATGTCCGACGCGGTGGGCCTGACCATGCGCAATCTGCGCTTCCAGCTCGCCACCATGAACGACACGGAAGCCAGCGCCGCGGATATCGCCGCGTTCGAAGGCGACCTGCGCGAAAAGCGCGTCCGTGTTCTGATCTATAACAGCCAGGCAACCGAGGCCCTGACCAAACGCATGTTGAAACTCGCGCAGCAATCGAAGGTGCCGACCATGAGCGTCACCGAGACCGAACCGGCCGGCAAGACCTACCAGACGTGGATGCTCACGCAGCTCGACGCGCTGGGCACGGCGCTGGCCGCGGGCGATGCCAATGCGGCTGCGTCGGGCGCGAAAGGAAAAACCCAATGACTCAGACTGGCCGCAGCGCGCCAGCGCCTGCCCCCACCACCACACCCGTGCTCGAGCTCGAGCACGTGACGCTCGAACTCGGCGACCGCACGATTCTGCGCGACACCGGCTTCGTGGTGAATCAGGGCGAATTCATCGGCGTGCTCGGGCCGAACGGCGCGGGCAAGACCACGCTGATGCGCGCCGTGCTCGGTCTCGTGCCCGCCGCCCACGGCGTGATCCGCGTGCTGGGTCAACCCGTCGAGCGCGGCCACGCGTCGATTGGCTATATGCCACAGACGCGCAGTGCGCTCGCCGGACGCCGCGTGCGCGGCCGCGATTTCGTCGCGATGGCCGCCGACGGTCATCGCTGGGGCTTGCCGCATGCGGACGCCGCCACTCGCGCCGACGTCGAGCGCGTGCTGGATCTGGTCGGCGGGCGCAAGCTCGCCGAGCGGCCGCTGTCCGAGCTGTCGGGCGGCGAGCGTCAACGGCTCCTGCTCGCGCAATGTCTGCTCGGCAATCCGAAACTGCTGTTGCTCGACGAACCGCTGATCAGCCTCGACCCGCATCATCAGAAAAGCGTGGTCGAACTGGTGCGGCGCGTGCAGCAGGAACTCGGCATCGCCGTGCTGTTTTCGGCGCATGAACTGAATCCGCTGCTGAACTCGATCGATCGCGTGCTGTATCTCGGCAGCGGCGTGGCCGCGCTCGGCACCGTAGACGAAGTGATCACCCGGCCGGTGCTGTCGCGTCTGTATGGTTCGCCGATCGACGTGATGCGCGTGAATGGCCGCATCTTCGTGATGTCGGGCGATGTCGAAGTCGAAAAACACGACCACGAGCACGAACACGACGAAGACGGCGGCCACAGCCACTCGCACGCGCATTCACATTCGCATGGCCGCTCGCACGGCCACTCACACCAGCACGACTCAAGCGACGGACACACGCACGATGTTTGAATACGATTTCATGGTGAACGCATTCGCGGCGTCGGGGATCGTCGCGGTGCTGGCCGGCGTGGTCGGATATTTTCTCGTGCTGCGCGGGCAGACCTTCGCGGGCCACGCGCTCTCGCACGTCGGCTTCACCGGCGCGACCGGCGCGGTCCTGATCGGCATCTCGCCGATCTGGGGGATGATCGGCTTCACGCTCGCGGCGGGCGTCGGCATGGGCGCGCTCGGCGAGCGCCTCGCCGGACGCGATGTGGCGATCGGCGTGATCCTTTCGCTGTCGCTCGGCTTCGGCTTGCTGTTTCTGCACTTTTTCACCGCGTATGCGACCCAGGTCACCGCGCTGCTGTTCGGCAACGTGCTCGGCGTGAATGCGTCGACGCTCGTGGTGCTGGCGGCCCTGGGCGTGGTGAGTCTGCTGGCGCTCGCGGCGATCATGCGACCGCTGCTGTTCGCTTCGTTGCAGCCGGAACTAGCCGAGGCCAAGGGCGTGTCGTTGCGCCTCGTGTCCGTGCTGTTTCTCGCGATTGCCGCGCTCGCCGTGGCGGCATGTACGCAGATCGTCGGCGTGCTGTTGGTGTTCACGCTGATGGTCGGCCCGGCCGCCGCCGCGCAAAACATGACGACGCGCTTATCGGCCGGCCTCGTGCTCGCCGCTGTGTTTGCGTTGTTGCAGGCGTGGCTCGGCTTGACGCTCGCGTTCTACACCGATTGGCCCACGAGCTTCTGGATCACCGTGTTGTCGGCGCTGGTGTATGGCGGGAGTTTGTTGCGACGGCGTTGAGCGAGGACGAGGACGATGGCGGTGACGCACCGGCACACCGCCGCCATCGTCCTGCGAGAGACTTCAGCCGAGCAGCACCTTCGCGTGATGCGCGAGATGATCCTCGATGAACGTCGAGATGAAGTAGTAGCCGTGGTCATACCCCGCGTGACGGCGCAATGTCAGCGGCTGACCGGCTGCCTCGCAAGCGGCTTCGAACACGTCCGGATTCAGCTGCTCCGCGAGGAACTGATCCGCGAGGCCCTGATCGACCAGAATCCCCGCCGAAAACTTGCGTGACGCCTGCGCCACCAGCTCGCTCGCGTCGTACTGTTTCCACGCTTCGCGGTCGTCGCCCAGATAACCGCTGAACGCTTTCTCGCCCCACGGGCAGCGTGTCGGCGCGGCGATCGGCGCGAACGCCGACACCGATCGATAGATCTCCGGATTGCGCAACGCGAGCATCAACGCGCCGTGACCACCCATCGAATGCCCGAAGATGCCGAGACGCGCGCCGTCCACCGGCAGATTCGCGAGCACCGTTTCGCGCAGCTCGTCGCGCACGTACGAGTACATCCGATAGTGCTGCGCCCACGGCTGCTGCGTGGCGTCGACGTAAAAGCCCGCGCCCACGCCGAAGTCCCACGCCGCGCTTTCGCCTGGCACGCCCGCGCCGCGCGGACTGGTGTCCGGCGCGATGAGCGCAATGCCGTGCTGCGCCGCGAAGCGCTGCGCGCCGGCCTTGACCGCAAAGGTTTCTTCCGTGCACGTGAGTCCCGCGAGGTAGAACAGCGCGGGCACGTTCGCGTTGGCTTGCAAAGCCTGCGGCGGCAGATAGATGGAGAAGCGCATCGGCAGGCCGATGGTCTGCGAGTCGTGTTTATAGATGCGCTGCTCACCGCCATGACAGGCGTGCGACGACAGAAGTTCAAGCATGCCGATGCTCCTCGTTACGCCGCGTTAGTACAGCACGACCGAGCGGATCGACTCGCCCTTCTTCATCAGATCGAAGCCCTCGTTGATGCGTTCGAGCGGCAGACGGTGCGTGATCAGATCGTCGATGTTGATCTTGCCTTCCATGTACCAGTCGACGATCTTCGGCACGTCCGTGCGGCCACGTGCGCCGCCGAACGCCGAGCCCTTCCACTCGCGGCCCGTCACCAGCTGGAACGGACGCGTGCTGATCTCCTCGCCCGCCGCCGCCACGCCGATGATGAACGACTGGCCCCAGCCCTTGTGCGTGCACTCCAGCGCCTGGCGCATCACCTTCGTGTTGCCGATGCATTCGAACGAATAGTCCGCGCCGCCATCGGTGAGTTGCACGATGTGATCGACCACGCTCTCGACTTCGTTCGGGTTGATGAAGTGCGTCATGCCGAACTTCTTCGCGAGTTCGACGCGGCCCGGATTGATGTCGACGCCGATGATCTTGTCCGCGCCGACCATCTTCGCGCCCTGGATCACGTTCAACCCGATGCCGCCGAGGCCGAACACCACCACGTTCGCACCCGCTTCGACCTTCGCCGAATACACGACCGCGCCGACGCCCGTCGTCACACCGCAGCCGATGTAGCAAATCTTGTCGAACGGTGCGTCTTCACGCACCTTCGCGACCGCGATTTCCGGCACGACGATGTAATTCGAAAACGTGGACGTGCCCATGTAGTGAAACAAAGGCTTGCCGTCGAGAGAAAAACGCGAGGTGGCATCCGGCATCAAGCCCTTGCCTTGCGTCGAACGGATGGCCTGACAGAGGTTGGTCTTGCGCGACAGACAGAACTTGCATTGCCGGCACTCCGGCGTGTAAAGCGGAATGACGTGATCGCCCTTTTTCAAGGTGCCGACGCCCGGACCCGTATCGACGATCACGCCCGCGCCTTCGTGGCCGAGAATCGCCGGGAAGATGCCTTCCGGATCCGCGCCGGAGAGCGTGTAGTAATCGGTATGGCAGATGCCCGTGGCCTTCACTTCGATCAGGACTTCACCGGCGCGCGGACCTTCCAGATCGACTTCCTCGATCGTCAACGGCGCGCCAGCTTTCCATGCGATTGCTGCTTTGGTCTTCATCGTGAATGCTCCTGTGAGTCTGTCAATGCAAGGCGCGTTGCGCGCCGACATCATTGCGGCGCGCACGTGCTGCGATTCGGTACTGCGGTTGATGCGTGTGTCAGGCTCAGGGCCCACAGTGGCGCCGCCACCCGGCGCAGTGCGCCGAGCGACACCTTAGCGTGCGAAACACATCATGGTATTGCAAAGTGCGTCACGGCATTGTCTGAACTCGACATGGTTTCGCTCAGCGCTGAGGTTTGTCGGCGAACCATGTCTCGACACGTCCGTAGAGATCGAGAAAGCGGGTGTAGCGTTCTGCAAGCGCTGCATCGCCTTGCGGACCGGCGACACGAGTCGCGCCGGGCGCGAGCGCGGCGAGATCGCTCGCGTGCCAGTGCCCGCTTGCGAGACCGCCGAGCATGGCCGCGCCGCGCGGCGCCGCGTTCGGACAATCGACCGCGTGCAGCTCGACATTCAACGCATCGGCCAGCAACTGGCGCCAGCGCGCGTCGATGGAACCGCCGCCCGCCAGCTTCAATGCCGTCACCGTCGCGCCGCTCGCGCGAATCGCGTCGAGGCCGGCGCGCAGCGAGAACGCGACGCCTTCGAACGCGGCACGCATCATCGTGCCGCGCGTGTGATCGAGCGCGAGGCCGAGCCAGCCCCCGCGCGCCATCGGATTGAGCCAAGGCGTGCGTTCGCCCGTGAGGTAAGGCAGGAACGTGAGGCCGGATGCGGCCGTTGGGCTCGCAACCGCTGCGTCGCCGAACGCATCACGATACGCATCGGCCCACTCATAGGAGAGCCAACCGCGTACACGTTCGAGCGCGATGCCGACGTTCTGCATCGCCGCCATCCGATACCAGTGATCGCTCGCTGCCCGATAGCGATGCAAGCCCCTGACCGCAGCGGGCGCGTGCTCGGCCAGCACGACGATTTGTCCGCCGGTGCCGGTGGTAAGCAAGGCGTCGCCGTCGCGAGCGAGTCCGCTGCCGAGAGCGGCGCAAGGCGTATCGGCAGCGCCGGTGGCGAGCACGATGCCGGCGCGCAGACCCAGCGCCTGCGCAGCCTGCTCCGATAGCACGCCCCCTGCGGCGTAAGACGGCGCGAGCGGCGCGAACCACTCATGCGGAATTCCGAGCCGGGCGAGCAGCGCCGCGTCCCACACGCCGGCGGGATCGGCGAGCGCGGTGGCGCAGGCATCGGAGGGATCGGTCGCGATCGCGCCGCCCAGCGCGACGCGCAGCCAGTCTTTCGGTTGCAGCGCCCAACGTGTGCGGCTCGCGGATTGCGGTTCGTGCAACACGATCCAGCGCAGCAGCGGACCGGCCATGCCGGGCGCAACCGGATTCGGCTGCGGCTCGGGCCACTCGCCGAGCAGGGCCAGCGCGCGCGTGTCGGGCCACAGCATGGCGGGCCGCACGGCTTCGCCCGCTGCGTCGATCAGCACGACGCCGTGCATCTGCCCGGAAAAGCCGATGGCCCGCACATCGCGGCGCAATCCGTCAGGCAAACGCGCGGCGGCTTCGCATAGCGCGCGCCACCACGTTTGCACCGACGTCTCGGCCCAACCCGCATGCGGCGTTTCGATTGCATAAGCGACGCTCGCCACCGCCTGCTCGCGACCGTTTTCGTCGACGATCGCTACTTTGAGAGAGCCGGTGCCGAGGTCGATGCCGAGAAAACTCATGGATGATTGTGCGTGAAATTGTGAACCGAGATGGGCACGCGAAAGCGTGCTCAAAAAGCGCATTTTCTCTGCCCGGCGCACCGCTTCGGAAACGCGCCCGAATGCACGCAAACAATCCCGAATCGCGGGTTAACCCGTCTACGCTGCGAGCCGCGTCAAAACAGGACTATGCGCTCAGTGAGATACACCTCATTGATTCTCACACATATCGCGTCAAGCCGGGTTCGTGCTGCGCGCGGCCTCGCATCGCTGCTGCAAGGGGCTGACCGCCGATGGGCGACGTTCACACCTTTATATTGGCTTTCAAAAGGCGCGCTCGCATATCGTCACCGGGAATGCCGGAATAGGCCCCAGTGGTCTTGTTGCACCTTTTCGTCCCCGATACCTTGGAGCCATCCCAAAAACCAGATGGTGGAGACAGACGATATGCAATCGAACACGGTTCACCCGTGCGACGAGAGACTGCCCGCAGGCCAGTTGCTCACCCTCGGCATTCAGCACGTTCTGGTGATGTACGCCGGCGCGGTCGCGGTCCCGCTGATCATCGGCGCGGCGCTCAAGTTGCCGAAAGATCAGATCGCGTTCCTGATTAGCGCCGACCTGTTTTCCTGCGGCATCGCCACGCTGATTCAGACACTCGGTCTGTGGATTTTCGGCATCCGTCTGCCGGTCATCATGGGCTGCACGTTCGCGGCCGTCGGTCCGATGGTCGCGATCGGCACCAATCCTTCGCTCGGCATTCTCGACATCTTCGGCTCGACCATCGCGGCCGGTGTGGTCGGCATCCTGCTCGCGCCCGCGGTCGGCAAATTGCTGCGCTTCTTCCCGCCGGTCGTGATCGGCGTGGTGATCTCGGTGATCGGTCTGTCGCTGATGGAAGTCGGCATCAACTGGGCGGCCGGCGGCGTAGGCAATCCCGATTACGGCAATCCGGTCTATCTCGGTCTCTCGTTGATCGTGCTGATGCTGATTCTGTTGATCAACAAGTTCGCCAAGGGTTTCCTCGCCAATATCTCGGTGCTGCTCGGTATCGTCGCGGGCTTCGTGATCGCGCTGGTGCTCGGCCGCGTGAACATGGAGGGCGTCACGCATGCGCCGTGGGTCGGCTTCGTCATGCCGTTCCACTTCGGCCTGCCGCACTTCGACCCGCTGTCGATCGCGACGATGGTCACCGTCATGTTCGTCACCTTCATCGAATCGACCGGTATGTTTCTCGCGGTCGGCGACATGGTGGATCGTCCGGTCGATCAGAAGACGCTGGTGCGCGGTCTGCGTGTCGACGGTCTGGGCACGTTGATCGGTGGCATCTTCAACTCGTTCCCGCATACCTCGTTCTCGCAGAACGTCGGCCTGATTGGCGTGACTGGCGTGAAGAGCCGTTTTGTGTGCGCCATGGGCGGCGTGATCCTGGTGCTGCTGGGTCTGTTCCCGAAGATGGCGCAAGTGGTCGCATCGGTGCCGCCGTTCGTGCTCGGCGGCGCGGGCATCGTCATGTTTGGCATGGTCGCGGCGAACGGCATCAAGGTGCTCTCGAAGGTCGACTTCGTGAAGAACCATCACAACCTGTTCATCGTCGCGGTCAGTATCGGGCTGGGTCTCGTGCCGGTGGTGTCGCCGCACTTCTTCTCGAAGCTGCCGCCGGCGCTCTCGCCGCTGCTGCATAGCGGGATTCTGCTGGCTTCAGTGTCGGCGGTCGTGCTGAACCTGATCTTCAACGGCGTGAAGAGCGAGAAGAAGGCACGCTGCGAAATTCGCAGCGCCGGTCACGATTTCGACGGACGCGGCGGCAATGAACCGCGTAGCGACGAGATGCTGCGCGCCGCGGACCTGCACTGAGCGGCACGCAATCAGGCGCCGCGCGAGCCACTTCGCGCGAGCGCCGCGGATAAAAAAAGCCACGGCATGCCGTGGCTTTTTTTATGACCGGCTGCGCACGACGGTTTCGCTGAAACAGAGAACCGCCGTGCGCGCCTCAAACTACAAGACTTAACCCGCCGTAGCCGCCGAAGCCGCCACCGGCGCACTCGCTGCGCCGTAGTCAACCGGTGCGTCGGCCGGACGCGGCTGATCGCCGTTATGCTCGACCCAGCCGCCACCAAGCGCCTGATACAAAGTCACGAGGTTCTGCAGACGTTCCATCCGGGCAGTGACCAGCAACTGCTGCGACGAATACAGATCCGTCTGCGCGGTCAGCACCGACAGATAACTGTCGACGCCGTTCGTATAGCGCAGATTCGACAGATCCAGCCGGCGTTGTTCCGCAAAGGTATTACGCTCCAGCGCCTGGATCTGCTGATCGTACGTGCCGCGCGCCGCGAGAGCGTCCGCCACTTCGCGGAAGGCCGTCTGGATCGCCTTCTCATACGTGGCGATCTGGACTTTCTTCTGGATGTTGGCGAGGTCGAGGTTGGCGAGATTCTGTCCGCCCTCGAAAATCGGCAGCGTGATCGACGGCGCGAAGCTCCACGCCGCCGAACCCGGCTTGAACAGACCGCCGAGCGATGGGCTCAGCGTACCGAAGCTGCCCGTCAGCGACACCTTCGGGAAGAACGCGGCACGCGCTGCGCCGATGTTCGCGTTGGCGGCCAGCAGATTCTCTTCGGCCTCCATGATGTCGGGACGACGCGTCAACAGATCGGACGGCAAACCCGCCGGAATGTCCGTGAGCAGATTCTGGTTGTCCAACGTCATGCCCGGCGGCAGATCCTCCGGCAACGGCTCGCCGAGCAACAGCACGAGCGCGTTATCCGCCTGAGCCCGCAGACGCTGCTGCTGCTGCAGGTTGGCCAAAGCCTGCTCGACCACCGTTTGCGACTGACGCAGATCCAGTTCCGAACCCGTACCGTTGTCGAATTGCAGTTTGGCGATCCGATACGATTCCTGCGAAGTCTTCAGCGTGTTCTGCGTGACCTTCAACAGATCGTCGAGTTCGAGCACCGTCATGTACTGGTTCGCGACCTGCGAGACCAGCGAGATTTCCGCCGCCTTGCGGGCTTGGGCCGTGGCCAGGTACTGCGCCAACGCCTGATCCTTCAGGCTTTGAATCCGCCCGAAGAAGTCGATTTCCCACGACGCATTCAGACCCACCGAGTACGAGTTGGAAATCGTCTGGCCGAAGACCGACAGGTCCTTCGGTGTACGCGATTTGCTTTGCGAAGCCGCAGCGTCAAGCGTCGGCAGCAACTCGGCGCGAACGATCCGGAACTGCGCCGCCGACGCCTGCATGTTCAGCACCGACACGCGCAGATCGCGGTTGTTCTTCAGCGCGATCTCGATCAACCGCTGCATGCGCGGATCGACGAAGAAATCGCGCCAGCCGATATCCGCCGCGGCCTGGCCGTTGGCGGTGCGCGCGGCGCCGGTCGCGCCGGGCTGTTGCTGGCCCGGCTGGGTCGCGCCCGGCTGCGTGTCGTACACGCCGCCGGTCGGGAAGGTGCTCGTCGTGGGCACGGCGGGGCGCTCGTACTTCGGCGCCATCGTGCACCCAGCGGCGAACAGCGCGACCGCCACTGCAATCAGAGAGTGTTTTTGCATCTCAATGTCCGTCCTTGCCCGAGCCTTCACCAGTTGAACCGCCACCTTGCGGGTCATGCGGATGGTGCTGGTTGTAGTGTGCGAGCGCCTCATCCGGGTCTTCCTTCTCACCGCCGAATTTCGCGCGGATCACCACGAAGAACATCGGGATCATGAAAATCGCGAGGAAGGTCGCCGTCAACATCCCGCCGATCACGCCGGTACCGATCGCGTGCTGGCTGGCCGAACCCGCGCCGTTACTGATGGCGAGCGGCATCACGCCGAGAATGAACGCGAGCGAGGTCATCAGAATCGGACGCAACCGCAGACGCGCTGCTTCCAGCGCGGCCTCGATCGGCCCCATGCCTTCACCCTGCTGCAACTCGCGGGCGAATTCCACGATCAGAATCGCGTTCTTCGCCGACAGACCCACCGTGGTCAACAGACCCACCTGGAAGAACACGTCGTTCTCGAGCCCACGCAGCGTGGCGGCCAGCAGTGCGCCGATCACACCGAGCGGCACCACCATGATCACCGAGAACGGGATCGACCAGCTTTCATACAGCGCCGCGAGACACAGGAACACGACGAGAATCGAGATGCCGTACAGAATCGGCGCCTGCGAACCGGACTGGCGTTCCTGCAACGAGAGGCCCGTCCATTCGTAGCCGACACCCGCCGGCAGCTTCGCCACGAGCGCTTCCATGGCCGTCATGGCTTGACCGGTCGACTTGCCCGGTGCCGCCGCGCCCTGGATTTCCACTGCGGAAATACCGTTGTAGCGCTCCAGCTTCGGCGAACCGTAAGTCCACGTGCCGCTGGCGAACGACGAGAACGGCACCATGCCACCCGCAGTATTGCGTACGTACCACGCGTTCAGGTCTTCCGGTTTCATACGGAACGGCGCATCGCCTTGCAGATACACCTTCTTGATCCGGCCATCGGTATCGAGGAAGTTGTTCACGTACTGCGACGCCCATGCGATCGAGAACGTCTGGTCGATCGCGGACAGCGACACGCCGAGGGCCGAAGCTTTCTCGTGGTCGATGTTCACCTTGAACTGCGGCGTGTCATTCAGGCCGTTCGGACGCACCTGAGCCAGCGTCGGATCTTTCGCCGCCATGCCCAGCAACATATTGCGTGCTTCCATCAGCTTTTCGTGACCGACGCCCGCGCGATCCTGCAATTCGAAGTCGAAGCCCGCGGCGGTGCCGAGTTCAGGAATCGACGGCGGATTCACCGGATACACCAGCGCGTTCTTGTAGCTGCCGAAGTGCATGAAGAGACGGCCCACCAGCGCCTGCACCTTCTGGTCCGAGTGCTGACGCACCGCGTAGTCCTTCATCCGCACGAACACGAGACCCGCGTTCTGGCCGCGACCGGCGAAGCTGAAACCGTTCACGGTGAAGGTCGATTCGACGATGCCCTTCTCGGTATTGAGCAGGTAGTCGGACACGTCCTTCAGCGCGCGCGCCGTGGTTTCCTGCGTCGAGCCCGAAGGCGTTTGCACCAGCACGAACATCGTGCCCTGGTCTTCGTCAGGCAGGAACGACTTCGGCAACTTCACGAACAGCAGGCCAACCGCGAAGATCACCACCATATAGATGATCAGCCAACGGCCCGAGCGCTTGATCACGTGGTGCACGCCCGAGTGATACTTGTCGCGGCTGCGGTTGAAGGTACGGTTGAACCAGCCGAAGAAGCCGGTGGTCTTTTCCTGGTGACCCTTTTCGATCGGCTTGAGGATCGTCGCGCACAATGCCGGGGTCAGAATCAACGCGACGAGCACGGACAGCACCATCGCCGCCACGATCGTCAACGAGAACTGCCGGTAAATGGCGCCGACCGAACCGCCCGAGAACGCCACCGGCACGAACACCGCCGACAGCACGAGCGCCACGCCCACCAGCGCGCCGGTAATCTGATCCATTGCCTTGCGGGTGGCGTCACGAGGCGATAAGCCCTCCTCCTGCATCACCCGCTCGACGTTTTCCACCACCACGATCGCATCGTCCACCAGCAAGCCGATTGCCAGCACGAGCCCGAACATGGACAGCGTGTTGATCGAGAAGCCCACCAGACCCATGATCGCGAACGTGCCCAACAGCACCACCGGCACGGCGATCGTCGGGATCAGCGTGGCGCGCAGGTTCTGCAGGAACAGGTACATGACCAGGAACACCAGCACGATACCTTCGAGCAGCGTCTTGACCACTTCCTCGATCGACAGGCGCACGAACGGCGTGGTGTCGTACGGATACTGCACGACCAGACCGTGCGGGAAGTACTTCGACAGTTCGGCGACCTTCGCGCGCACCGCCTTGGCGGTGGCCAGCGCGTTCGCGCCGGTTGCGAGCTGAATACCGAAGCCTGCCGTCGGCTGACCGTTGTACTTGGTGTCGAAGTTGTAGTTTTCGCCACCCAGCTCGATGCGCGCGACGTCCTTGATACGAACTTGCGAACCGTCCGTGTTCACCTTCAGCAGCACGTTGCCAAACTGCTCAGGCGTATTCAGCAGCGTGGCTTCCGTGATAGTGGCCTGCAGCACCTGGCCCGGCACCGACGGCGTGCCGCCGAGCGAACCGCCCGCGACCTGCACGTTCTGCGCCGTCAACGCGGTTTCCACGTCCACCGGCGTGAGGCCGAAGTTGGTCAGCTTGTTCGCGTCGAGCCAGATCCGCATCGCGTACTGCGAGCCGAACAGCGTCACCGTGCCCACGCCGTCGATACGGCTGACCGGATCCTGAATGTTCGACGCGACGTAGTTCGCCAGATCGTACTTGTTCATGCTGCCGTCTTCGGACACGAACGCCATGACCAGCAAGAAGCTGCTGCTCGACTTCGTGACCTTGGTGCCCAGCTGCTGCACGGCTTGCGGCAAGAGCGGCGTGGCGAGTTGCAGCTTGTTCTGCACCTGCACCTGCGCAATGTCAGGATTGGTGCCGGCCGCGAACGTCAGCGTAATGGTTGCCGTACCCGAATCGTCCGAGGTGGACGACAGGTACAGCAAGTGGTCGAGACCACTCATCTGCTGCTCGATCACCTGCGTGACGGTGTTTTCCACCGTTTTCGCCGATGCGCCCGGGTACGTCGCGCTGATCTGCACAGCCGGCGGCGCGATGGTCGGGTACTGCGCGATCGGCAACGTAAAGACCGACGCGATACCCGCGAGCATCAGAATGATGGCGATCACCCATGCAAAAATCGGGCGATCAATGAAGAACTTTGCCATGAGGCGGGCTCCCTGTTATTACGCGCCCGATGCGGCGGAGGCAGGTTGTGCCGTCTGCGCAGCACCGCTGGCGGCCGGCGCGCCCTGAGCGGAGGCGTCGGAAGCGGGTGTGGCGGGAAGTTGCGCGGCGACGGTCTTGACCTGCATGCCGGGCTTCGCCTTGTCGGTGCCCTGCACGATCACGCGGTCACCCGGATTCAGGCCGCTTTCGACCACCCAGTTCGAACCGTAAGTGCCCGACGTAGTCAACTGACGCAACACGACCTTGTTGTCGTTACCGACGACCAGCGCGGTCGGCTGACCCTTCTGGTCGTGCGTCACGCCGACTTGCGGCACGACGAGCGCGTGGTCGTTGACACCTTCTTCGATGCGCGCGCGCACGAACATGCCCGGCAGCAGCACCTTGTCGGCGTTCTTGAAGATCGCGCGCACCGTGACCGAACCGGTTCCCTGGTCGACGGTCACGTCGGTGAACTGCAGCTTGCCCTTTTCCGAATAGGTGCGGCCGTCTTCGAGAATCAGCGACACCTTGGCGGCGTCCGGACCGCTCGTCTTCAGACGGCCTTCCTGCATCTCGCGGCGCAGCTTCAGGCCGTCGAGGCTCGATTGCGTCAGGTCCACATAGACCGGGTCGAGTGTCTGCACGGTGGCCATCAGCGTGGCGGCGCTAGCCTGCACGTAGGCGCCGGGCGTGACTTGCGAGATGCCGACCTGGCCGCTCACCGGCGACACGACGTCCGTGTAGCCCAGATTGATCTGCGCCGTGTCGACCGCCGCCTTGCCCGCGGCCACGTCTGCCGCGGCCTGGCCTTCCGAGGCCACCGCGTTGTCGTAGTCCTGCTTGCTGACCGCGTTGGCGGCAACCAGCACCTTGTAGCGATTGGCCTGCGCGGTGGTGGACACGAGGTTGGCCTGCGCCTTCGCGAGCGTTGCCTTGGCGTTGTTCAGCGTGGCGATGTACGGCGCCGGATCGATCTTGTACAGACGCTGCCCCGCTTTGACCTGGCTGCCTTCGGTGAACTCGCGGCGCAGCACGATGCCGTCGACCCGTGCGCGCACTTGCGCGACGAGGAAGGCGCTCGTGCGGCCAGGCAACTCGGTGACGACGGGCACGGCCGTCGGCTGGACAGTGACAACGCCGACTTCGGGCGTTTGTGGCGGCGGCGCAGATTGTTTTGGCCCGCACGCTGCCAGCAATACGGCAGCCGTCGCGGCACTGATTAAGCGGAATGGAACCCGTTCGACGCGCATGGAGCGACCTCTGTCTAAGACTGAGAGAATGAAAAAGTGCGTGCATCCCTACGCCGGGGACGGTTGCGCACACATGCGTCTCGCGACGCTGACCGGATGCCCCATGCACGCAAACCGAACCTGCTGGGCATCCTCAACGAAATGCGCCATACCGGGGAAATGCCGCACGGCGCCGCCCATTCCGGCACGGCGCAAAGAGCGTTTTGAAAGGCAACAGTGACGGATATTAACGTGTCGTCACGGCTTGGGCTATCCGATCGTGGGATGCTATTATATATACATTCACGAATGCATGTAAAAGTGCGTTTACATCTCTTGCGGGCGGGGGGCTCGCAAGATCGCTTCACAATTCGCTCAGGCGTAGTCAGATTGTCATCGGGCGCACTTAAAAGCGCCCGGGAAAACCCCACAATCAGGGCAGGTCATTCCAATATGGTCCGAAGAACCAAAGAAGAGGCGCTGGAGACGCGCAATAGCATTCTCGACGCCGCCGAGCGCGTTTTTTTCGAGAAGGGTGTTTCGCGTACGTCGCTCGCCGACATCGCGCAGGCTGCCGGCGTTACGCGCGGCGCGATTTACTGGCACTTCGCCCACAAGAGCGATCTGTTTACGGAGATGTTCGACCGCGTGCTGCTGCCGCTGGACGAACTCAAAGCCGCCTCGCTCGACCCCAACGAGCCCGATCCGCTCGGGCGCCTGATGGAAATCTGCAAGGTCTGCCTGCGCGACACGGCTAACGATCCGCGTCGCCGGCGCGTGTTCGACATCCTGTTTCTGAAATGCGAGCTGGTCGAGGAAATGGGCCCGGTAATGGTCCGCTATCAGACCAATATGCGCGAAGGGCTCACGAAAATCGAAGGCGGTCTGCGCAACGCCATCTCCAAGGGGCAAATGCCCGCGGATCTGGATACGAAGCTGGCGGCGGCCATGGTGCACGCGTTTGTCAGCGGTTCACTGCGCGACATGCTGTTCCTGCCCGACGCCACGGATTTCGGCGCCCACGCCGTACAGATGGTTGAAGGCATGTTCGACGCGCTGAAGCTGAGCCCGGCGTTGCGCAACGGGCATGCGCGGCGAACAGCCGGCGGCTAGTTACGCCGCGGCCCGCCTGGCCCGGGCCTGCTGATTCGAGGCATAGATATTGCCGCGCGGGAGCGCTGCCCCGCCTTCCACTGCCCCGATCCACTCGTCCGTGCTCGCCACCGCCGCGAAGCGCGACTGCAGCACCACGCTGAATACCCGGTGAATCTCCTGCGCGCTGGCGAAACCCGCGCTGTTTTCATACGGCACCGAGCCCGTCGCGTCGTGCAGAAACTCGACGGCGAGCCCGGCGTGAACCGCGTGGTTGATGGTCGACGCGTCGCAGTTGTGCGTCATGTAGCCCGTGACCGTCAGCGTGTCGATTTGACGCGCGGCGAGCCAGTCGGCCAGATCGGTGCCGGTAAAGGCGCTCGGCAGGGACTTCTCCACGTAATGATCGCGAGCCCGCTCGCCCACCACTGGATGCAGTTCCGCCCCGCTGCTGCCACGCGCGAATAACGGCGAGCTGGCCGGCGCCAGATTCTGCACGACAACGACCGGCACGCCCGCGGCGCGCGCCGCATCCATTGCACGGCCAATGTTGGCGAGCGAGCTTTGCACGTCCGGGTATTCGATCGGCAGATCGCCTGTCACATATTCGTTCTGCACATCGATGACGATCAGCGCGCGGCGCGGTGTGGCGGTCATTGCAAGACTCCTCGGTCGGGTAAAGGGATGGTTGGCGCCGCGCAGACTGATCCGGTCGGGGTTGGCCTGAGAACGAGCCGCGGCGATAACTGCATTGTTCCCCCGCCGCCCACGTCGCGACAGCGACCCGAATGACAAGATTCGCTAGAATCGGGCCATCGTCGGATTTCACGAGGTGACTGATGGCCACGCCCGTTTCTTCTGCCGCGACGCACGGCGCAGCGCCCCGGCACGTCGTCGCGGTGGTCGCCTTCGACCGCATCAGTCCGTTCCACCTCTCGGTGCCGTGCGTAGTGTTCGGCGAGGACCGCAGCGGCGGCGGCGTGCCGGAGTTCGACTTCCGCGTCTGCGCCGCTGAAACAGGCGCGCTGACCACCACGGCCGGCTTTTCGATCGGCGTCACGCATGGACTCGAAGCCCTGGCCGATGCCGGCACGATCATCGTGCCGAGCTGGCGCGACCCGGCCGAAACGCCACCGGCCGCGCTGCTCGATGCGCTGCGCGCCGCCCATGCGCGCGGCGCGCAACTGGTCGGGCTGTGTCTCGGCGCATTCGTGCTGGCGGCCGCCGGCATCCTCGACGAGCGGCCGGCCTCGACGCACTGGGCATGGGCCGACGACTTCGCGCGCCGCTACCCGCGCGTGCGCCTCGACCCCAACGTGCTCTATGTCGACGACGGCAACGTGCTGACCTCGGCCGGCACGGCCGCCGGCCTCGACTGCTGTCTGCACGTGATGCGCAAGATGTGCGGCGCGCAAGTGGCCAATCATGTGGCGCGCCGGCTGGTGGTGCCGCCGCATCGGCAAGGCGGCCAGGCGCAATACGTTCAGCAGCCCATGCCGCCGAATGTGCGCGGCGACCGGCTGTCGGGCCTGCTCGACTGGGTCAGCGGGAATCTGGCATTGCCGCACACGCTCGACTCGCTGGCCGGGCGCGCGCTGATGAGCCGCCGCACTTTCACGCGACGCTTCCGGCTCGCCACCGGCACGACCGTGGGCGCATGGCTGCTGGCGCAGCGGCTCGCACGCGCGCAGCAACTGCTGGAGGGGACGGACGAGTCGGTGGAAGCGATCGCGGGAATCGCGGGCTTCGGCTCGACCGCTTCGCTAAGGCAACATTTCGCGGAGACGTTTCGCACGTCGCCGTCCGCATGGCGGAGAGAATTTCGCGGCGTCTAACCGCGCGAGCGCGGCGCTAGTTGCGCCGACGACGTTTCGTAGCAGCCCAACGGAATTTCGTAGTCGCGCCGGCGCGACAGCAGCGATACGCGCCCCGCGCACCGGAACGACGCCAAAGCGACGCCAGAGCGACCCAGCGACGAATATCAATGCTCGCTGATCCAGCGCGCCACATACAACAGCAGCGCCACCAGAAAGATCATCGCCGCCCAGGCCCAGTTCGGCACTGCGTGCGGACTGGGCTCGTGATGCGAGACCCCGTGCGAGTGTCCATGCGACGCACTTGCCGCGCGGCCGGGCAACGCATTGCCGTGGTCCGGGCGCACGCGCCGCGCCATGCCGCCAAGTGTGATCGGCCGCAGAAACACATGCTGACGGCGCACCGCCGAGCCCCGTGCACGGTTGGGCCCTTGCCCATGCTTGGCGCGCACGACAGCGTCGAACTCGGAGAAGAAGTCGTCGGCCAGTTGATGCAGGGCGTTTTCGAGTTGACGTGTCGGCAGTTCGGCGAGCGGGCCGGACGAGGTTGCCCAGATCGTGTAGTCGATCCGCGTGCCGCGCGCCTTGTCGGCGCCATGCCCGCCTTCGTCGGCGCGCAAGCGCACTTCGATCTGACCACGCAACGCGCCGATGCCTTCGGCGCGCGCCTTGAAGTTGATGGTGCGGCGCTGCGCGTCCGCCGGTCCGGAATCCTGCCCGGCCACGTGGGCGCGTGCTTCATAACGCGCGCGCAGTGGGCCGAGCGGCACCGTCATGATCAGCTCGTATTCGCCATGCGCAAGGCGCGTGAACGACTCGCAGTTGTCGAGGCTGGCGCGTAATAGCGCGAGGTCTTGCAACGCCTCCCAAACCTCAGACGGCGCAAGCGGAATCCGTAACGCGTCGTTCAGTTCCATGGCAGCCTCCCCGATGAACGCGCGACAGCGGGATCAGGACGTCTGATCGATGCGGTCGACGCGCGATGCGTAAAACGCGAGATACCCTTTGATCGTGGCCGCCGACTCGAGCGGCGTTTCGTAGCTCCACACGGCGTTTTCGATCAGGCCGTCTTCCGTGCGCAGATGGAAGTACGACGCCTCACCCTTGAACGGGCAGTGCGACTTATGCGCCGAGCGTTCGAGCCGCGCCATGTTCACATCCGAACGCGGAAAATAGAACACGTCCGGCAAACCGGTTTCCGCCAGTGTCAGTCCCGCCTGCGTATCGGCCATGGTCACACCGCCGTGTATCACCCGCACCCGGTGATGGTTGCCGGTGATCACGATGGTGTGCCCGCCCGCACTCGTGCCGGGGCTTCCGTGAGGTGTCAAGGCATCGCTCATGTCTCGGCTCCGTGATGGTGTGCGGTCGTGCAAACAGTAAAGCCACGGGGCGTGCCCGTGGCTTCATTATCGGCCAAAGTCCGGCCGATTGCGCGACGTTCCTGCGCGGGGTACGAAGCTAGCCGCAACTCCGCGCAAAACGGCCTCACGCTTATTGCGTGTTCCAGTAGAACGCGGCCTTGGCGGTACCCTTGGCCGGGATCGTCACCGCCTTGGACTGGTCGCGATCCTTGTATTGCGCATGCACCGTGTAGCGGCCCGGGCGCAGTTTGACGAGCATATACGGCCCGCGTGACGTAGTCGTCAGCACTTCGCCGTTGTGCGCATCGACCACGCGCACGTGGACGTCGGCGAGAAAGTCGGAACCGGGGCCGGTGAAGCGCAGCGACAGGGGCCACTGGCTTTGCGCCTGCTGTAACGCCTTAGATTCGTCGAGGCCGACGCCGCCCGACACGAACGAGACATCGCCTTGCTGCTGGATTTGCGGCAAGCCGCCACCGTTGGCGTTACCCGCGCTGGTTTGATCCGTGGTCGTGCCGCCGGTCGTGTCGCTTGCCTGCTGTGCATACGCGCCACCCGCCAGACCGAGCGTGAGCGCTGCGCACACCGCAGCGGCTACGAGCCTTCGCTGATTGCGTTGGGTTTTCATCGGTTCGCTCCTTGTTGAGGTCTTATCCCTGCTTCTCCGGCACCCCGCGATGGGCCCGGACCAAGGTAGACGCAACCTGCGTGCCAAGCCGCCGGCGCGTCCTCTGGAAAACCGCTGCGCGCCACGCCGGGTAGCGCGCAACGCCCTGCTTCAATAGTTGGCACCAAATGAAAATTGCCGGTCCGCTGGCAGTAAATGCAACGGGACCGGCAAGCATTACTTCAATTCGCGGGCGAATCGGCTAGCCGTCGGTCAAACCGCCGCCCGGCCGCCGACCGGTACAGCCGCCGCGCTCACCCGATCAGCCGAGATCGACCGGGACGAAGATCTGCGCGTTGTCGCGCTGGATCAGCAACGCGATGCTGTTGCCGGCACCGGCGATCATCTGCTTCAACTGATCGACGCTCGAAATGGGCCGCCCGTTGACCGCCAGAATCACGTCGCCCGGCTGGATGCCGGCGCTTTCCGCCGCGCCGCCTGACTGCTGCACGAGCAGACCGTGCGACACCGACGCACCGCTCTTTTCTTCCGGCGTCAGCGGCCGCACTGCCACGCCGAGGCGGCCTTGCAACTGGGTCGGCTGATCGGCCTTGTCTGACGCCACCTTCGCATCCGACAACGAGCCGATGGTCACCTTCAGGTCCTTGGTGGCCTTGTCGCGCCATACCTGCACGGTCGCCGAACTGCCCGGCGCGAGACCCGCAACCTGCGACGGCAGATCGGACGAGTCGCCAACGGGCTCGCCGTTCACCGACAGGATCACGTCGCCCGGCTGCAGACCGCCCTTAGCGGCCGGGCCGCCCGGATCGACCGAGCTAACCAGCGCACCTTGCGGCTTCTGCATGCCGAACGAATCGGCCAGCGTCTGGTTCATGCCCTGCACCGCCACGCCGAGGCGGCCGCGACTCACGTGACCGGTCTTGACGATGTCGTCCTTGACCTTGATCGCTTCATTGATCGGGATAGCGAACGAAAGGCCCTGGAAGCCGCCCGTCTGCGAATAGATCATCGAATTGATGCCGATCACTTCGCCTTGCAGATTGAACAACGGGCCGCCCGAGTTGCCGGGGTTCACCGGCACGTCGGTCTGAATGAACGGCGTGTAGTTTTCGTTAGGCAGCGAGCGCGACTTGGCGCTGATGATGCCCGAGGTCACCGTGTTGTCGAAACCGTAAGGCGAACCGATCGCGACGACCCACTGGCCGACCTTGCTTTGACGCGGGTCGCCGATCTTCACGGTCGGCAGATTGCTCGCATCGATCTTCAGCACGGCGACGTCGGACTGCTTGTCGGCGCCGACCACCTTTGCGCGGAATTCGCGCTTGTCGGTCAGCTTCACCGTGACGACGTTCGCGCCGTCCACCACGTGCGCATTGGTCAGGATGTAGCCGTCATTGCTGACGATGAACCCCGAGCCCAGGCTCGCGCTCGGCTGATCGGGCGCATCGCCGCCGTCGCCGCCCTGCATGCCGGGCATGCCGCCGAAGAAGTGCTTGTAGAACTGGTAGAACGGGTCGCTCGGATCGATCGGCAACTGGTTGCCGCCGCCGTTGCCATTACCGGAATTGCCGCGCAGCGCCGTCTGCTTGACGACATGTTTCGCGCTGATGTTGACGACCGCCGGACCGTAGGTTTCGACGAGGCCCGAGAAGTCGGGAATGCCGGTTTTGGCGGCGGCTTCGGCGGGCATCATCGCGGCTTGCGCCGGCGTGATCACCTGCGGCGCGGGCACGTCGCGATGCCCCGCCACATAGCCGGCGGAGAGCGCCACGGCGACAGCCACTGCAACAGCGCTGCGGGACAAGGTTTTCGCGTTCATCGTGTACTCCTGACTGGGAGAAAGAGACTTTGGATGTCTCGAAGCGTACGTGGCGTCACTTAAAAGAGTCTTAAGCAGCGACAGATCGCTTCCATCCTGTTTTCGAGGCGCTATTGCAGCGTTGCACAAGCCTCGATCAAAGCCTCTTACGAACTGAAAGCCCGTCCTTCAAAAGCGCACGCTGACCTGCAAGCCGCCCGCCGGCGATTCGTCGAGCAACACGGCGGCATGATGCTGCACGGCGATGCGGCGCACGATCGCGAGACCCAGACCGCTGCCCGCCACGTCGGTCCGCGCGCGGTTCGCACTGGCGCCCGCGCGATAGAAACGGTCGAACACGCGATCGCGTTCCGCCGGATCGATCCCCGGGCCGCTGTCGGCGATCCGCACGACCGGGTGTCCCTCTTCCACACGCAGAACGACATCCACATGTCCGCCGCGCGGCGTGTATTTGGTTGCGTTATCCACGAGATTGTTGAACATCACGCGCAGCGCGTCGGCGTCGCCGATCACGGTGGCGGACTCTGTCGCCTCGATGCCGAGATCGACGCCGCGATTCTGCGCGAGCGGCGCGTAAGCCAGCACACATTCTTCGAGCAGCGCGCGCAGATCGATCGCGTCGGTGGCGGCGAGTCCGTCCGGCTCGGAACGCGCGAGCGCCAGCAGTTGTTCGGCAAGACGCGTGGCGCGCGTCACGCCCGCTTGCAGATCGGCGAGCGCTTCGCTGCGGCCGGCTTCGTCTTTCGCGCGCGCCACGAGTTGCGCCTGAATCTGCACGGCGGCCAGCGGCGTGCGCAATTCATGCGCCGCGTCGGCGACGAATGCCTTCTGAATATCGAGCGCGGTGGCGAGCCGTTCGAGCAGCCCGTTCAGCGCGCGCACGAGCGGCTGCACTTCGAGCGGCAGACGCTGGTCCGGCAAAGGATCGAGTGCCTCGGGATGACGCGCGTCGAGTGCGCTCGTCACGCGGCGCAGCGGCCTGAGTCCGCGTCCGACGATCACCCACACCGCGAGCCCCAGCAACGGCAGCAGCACGATCAACGGCCACAGCGTGCGCAGCGCGACATTCGCGGCAAGCCGGTTACGCACGGACACCGGCTGCGCCAGTTGCACCACGTTATCGCCGACGATCGCGCCATACACGCGCCACTCGCCGCGATCGGTGTGCTCGGTCGAAAAGCCGAGCTCGGCGCGCGGCGCGAGCGGCGCACGCGGACGCGAGTAGTACATCAGCACGCCGTTGCGATTCCAGATTTGCAGCACGATGCCTTCGTCGCCGGTGTCGCGCGAACCCAGCACCTGCGAGAACGGTTCCGACGGCAGCGCCGCGGCGATCTGCTCCAACTGGTAATCGAAGAGTTCGTTGGCTTCGGCAAGCGCTTGCCGGTAGATCAGCCAACCGGCGATGCCGACACCGAGCAGCACCAGCGCCAGCAGCCAGACCAGCAATTGACGGCGGATCGAACGCATCGGCTCAGGCGTCCTTAGCGATCATGTAGCCCAGACCGCGTACGTTGCGGATCAGGTCCGCACCGAGTTTCTTGCGCAGCGCGTGAATGTAGACCTCGACGGTATTGCTGCCGATCTCCTCACCCCAGCCGTACATTTTTTCTTCGAGCTGGCTCTTCGAGAGCACGGCGCCGGGACGCGCGAGCAGCGCCTCGAGCAGCGCGAATTCACGCGCCGACAACGCCACCGGCGAGCCGTCGAGCGTGACCTGATGCGAGGCGGGATCGAGCGTCAGATTGCCGAGGCGGATGGTCGAATCGCTGCGCCCGGATTGACGGCGAATCAGCGCGCGCATGCGGGCGCCGAGTTCGTCGAGATCGAAAGGCTTGACGAGGTAGTCGTCGGCGCCGGCGTCGAGGCCCTTGACGCGATCCGCCACGGCGTCGCGCGCGGTGACGATCAGCACCGGCAGCGCATGGCCGCGAGCGCGCAACGTGCGCAGCACGTCGAGACCGTCACGCTTGGGCAGCCCCAGGTCGAGCAGTACGAGATCGTAAGGCTGGCTGGCCGCTGCGCTGAGCGCTGCTTCCCCGTCTTCCACCCAGTCGACCGCGAAGCCTTCGCCGCGCAGCGCCTTGCGCACGCCTTCGGCGATCATCCGGTCGTCTTCGACTAGCAAGATGCGCATGGTTATCCGTTCCGAATCGTTCGATGATGCCGCATTCTAGCGCCCGCCTCAGGCATGCGCGGCGCGTGGCGCATTTTCCACCGCAGCCTCGCGGCATGTCACTACAATGGGCGCTTTGCGTCGCGCGGCCGGCGATTCGTCCGTGTGTCACGCGACGTCCTGCCGCAACCCGGATTACCGCGTGCCCCACGCCCTGACATTTTGCTTTTTCGCCCGTCCATGACGCACGCTTTTCTGTCTTCTCTCGCACGCCGCGTGCGCCTTGCCGCGCGGCGGCCGGTTTTCCCGTCTGCCTCCGCTGCCTCCACTGTTCGCACCGCTTGCGCACCTCGGCTGCCTCGCCGGTTCGCGCCGCGCACGAGCGCCTGGCTGCTCGCCTGTGTCGCGCTCGGCTGCGGCGCCTCGCTGCCGCTCGCCGCGCAGGCTCGCGTCAAGGCCGCGCATCCGAGCGTCAACGTCACCACGGTATTGCCGCCGCAGGTGATGGCCGGCTTGCAGCGCGCGCACGTGCCGCTGTCGTCGATCAGCGTGGTGGTGGAGAAAGTCGGCGACCGCACGCCGATCGTCGCGCTGAACGCCGGCAAGCCGATGATGCCCGCCTCGACCATGAAGCTCGTCACCACCTACTCGGGGTTGTCGATCCTCGGCCCCGACTACCGCTGGCGCACGAGCGCCTATACGGACGGCACGGTCGACGCCAACGGCGTGCTGCACGGCAACCTCTACATTCAGGGCACGGGCGACCCGAAGCTCGTGCCGGAAGAACTGATCGATCTCGTCCAGAAGATTCACAAGGCGGGCATCAACGGCATAGACGGCGCGCTGGTGCTCGACAAGCGCTACTTCGATCCGTCCACGCGCGACCTGCCGCCGTTCGACGACGACGCCACCGCGCCGTACAACGTCGGCCCCGATCCGCTGCTCTACGCGTTCAAATCGCTGTCCTTCACACTGACGCCGTCGCCCGACGGCAGCGTCGCGATCGACGTGCTGCCCGCGCTCGCGCAGTTACAGATCGACAACCAGATGCACGCTGTCAACGGTCCATGCCGCGGCGATGCGGCCTCCGTGTCGCCCACCGTCACGCCGCAGCCGAACGGCACCGTCGTCGCCTCGTTCGACGGCGACTACTCGGTGCGCTGCGGCCCGCGCACGATCAACGTCGCGGTGCTCGATCACTCGGCATTTTTCGCGGGCGGTTTTCTCGCGCTATGGCAACAGACCGGCGGCACGTTCAGCGGCGCGACGCGCGAAGGCGCCGTACCCGTGGGCGCCAAACTCGTGGCGACACACCAGGGGCCGATGCTGTCCGACATCGTTCGCGACATCAACAAGTTCAGCAACAACACAATGGCGCGCAATCTGTTCCTGACGATCGGCGCGGCCGAGGAAAAGGGTCCCGCCACGCCCGCCAAGTCGGCGCGTGCAATCGAGGCGTTTCTGCGCCGCGACAGCATCAACATGGAATATCTGACGCTCGATAACGGCTCGGGCCTCTCGCGCGACGAGCACATCACCGCACTCGCGCTCGCCGATCTGCTGCAACGGGCCAACGCGAGTCCGGTCGCGCAGGTGTTCGTGGAGTCGCTGCCGATCGCGGGCGTGGACGGCACCATGCGCAACCGGCTGACCAACCAGGGCGCGGGCGGCAACGCGCATATCAAGACCGGCACGTTGCGCGACGTTCGGGCAATCGCGGGCTATGTGGCCTCGGCTGACGGCAATAGTTACGTGGTCGTCAGCCTGATCAACGATCCGCATTCAGAGGCCGCTCGCGCCGCGCATGATGCGCTGCTCGAATGGGTGTACCAGGGCCCGTCTCAAGGTTTCACCAAAGTTTCCGATCCCGTCGTCGAACCGCGCAGCAGCAAGCCCAGGAAAAACCCGCACCAGCGCGGCGCTCACTGAGTGTTCCTTCTAGCGAAGCCGCGCGCGGCAACGTCCTCTAGCGTGTACGCTGTCGGGCAGTGTTTGAGGCGCGCGTAAAACGCTGGACGTGGCGCCGGGACCGCACACCGCTGACGGTCCACTCGAACAATAACGACAACACCGCTCGCGCACGGCGCGGCGGCCAGGGACCACGGAGGAAGACACCATGCAATTCGATGCCGAATTGCTGCTGCTCGCCATGGCGCCAGTCTTTCTCGCATGCATCGGCTGGGAGGCGTGGCACCTGTTGCGCACGCGCCCTGGCGCGCAACTCTATAGCTGGCGCGACACGCTCTGCAACACGGCGCTCGCGCTCATGCACCAGGGCGCCGACAAGCTCGCGTGGCTCGCCGTCATTCCCGTCTACGCGTTCTTCTACGATCACTACCGCATCTACACGTGGCAGGCGAGCTGGGTCTCGTTCGTTGTGCTGTTCGTCGCTCAGGATCTGCTCTACTACGTGTTCCATCGCTGCAGCCATCGCGTGCGCTGGCTATGGGCCGCGCATGTCGTGCATCACTCGTCGGAGCGCATGAATTTTTCGACCGCGTTCCGCCAGAGCCTGATGTATCCGATCGCGGGCATGTGGCTGTTCTGGACACCGCTTGCCGTGCTCGGCTTTCCGCCGAAGCAGATCGTCGCGATCGTGCTGATCAATTTGGGCTTTCAGTTTTTCGTGCATACGCAGGCCATCGGCAAACTCGGCTGGCTCGAATATGTGTTCAACACGCCGTCGATCCATCGCGTGCACCACGCGCGCAACGACCGCTATATCGACCGCAACTATGCCGGCGTGCTGGTGATCTGGGATCGCCTGTTCGGCAGCTATGTCGAGGAAGACGAGCGCGATGCGCCGGTCTACGGCATCGTCGAGCCACTTCACACGTATAACCCGCTGAAGGCGACGTTTCACGAATGGGCGTCGATGGGCGCCGACTTCGCGAGCGTGCGCGGCTGGCGCAACAAGCTGCGCGCACTCTTTGCGCCGCCCTCGTGGGCGACGGATTATCACGCGCGGCGCGCCGCCGGTTCATCGGAGTCGCACGCGGATTCAAGCGGAAATTCGAGCGAAGCGATTCGCGCGAATCAAGACCATACGGCCGCGTTTCAAACACCGCGCAGGCCGTAGAAGATTCTGTAAGCTGTCGTCACGCCGCCTAAGCGGCGGGCGCTGCCTGCAACACATGGCATAAGGGCCAAACATACGAGGAGATGTAGTCAACATGAAGCAAACAGCATCGCGGAAACAACATTGGCTGCGCGTGACGCAGATCGCCATTGCCAGCACGGCTTTTGCCCTGCTCGCGGCTTGCGGCGGGGGTAGCGACAACAACAATGCGAGCAGCACGCCTGCGGGCGGCGTCAAGTTGCAGGTCGTGTCGTTCGGCGACAGTCTCTCGGACGTCGGCACGTACGCGCCGGTGATTCAGGGGAGCTTCGGCGGCGGCCGCTTCACGACGAACCCGGGTGAAGTGTGGACCCAGAAGGTCGCGGAATACTACGGCGACACGTTGAAGCCGGCGTACCTCGGCGGCTTCGGTCAGCCGCTGGTCGCAGCGGGCGGCTACGGTTACGCGCAGGGCGGCTCGGACGTCGTGAACGCCCAAGGTCAAGGTTGGGCGCCCAATAACATGGCCGCGACTACCGTGCCGGTCGTGACGCAGGTGGCTAACTACCTGGGTGCGCATACGAGCTTCAATGCGAACCAGCTCGTGCTGATCAACGGCGGCGCGAACGACATCTTCCAGTTCGCGGGGACCACCACCAATCTGACAGCACTCGGCGCCGCGCTCCAGACGCAATACCCGCAACTCGTGCAGGCCGGCAAACTGCCGAACTCGCAGGCGGGCCAGGTCGCGTTTATCGTCGGCTACCTGCAGCAGTTGCCCAACCCGCAGATCGCGCAGGCCGCCACCCAGCTCGCGGCGCAAGTGCAGACCATCGTCAACTCGGGCGCGACCCACGTGGTGGTGTCGACGGTGCCGGACATCGGCAATACGCCGCTCGGCGTGTCGGCCAACGCGTCCACGCCTGGCACGGCTGCGCTGCTGTCCGGGATTACCGCGGCGTATAACTACCTGCTGGTGCAGAACCTGACGGCCCGCGGCCTGGTGGGTACGGGCAAGGTTATCGTGGCCGACGCCTTCACGTGGCTGGATCAGCAGTTGCCGAACTACCAGGCGCTGGGCTTCACGGTGTCCAACACCGGCACGGCGTGTAACCTGGCGTCGATGCAGAGCAACGCAACCGCTTACGCCACCGCGAACCCAAGCGCAACGAACGGACTGACCCCGGCTCAATACGGCGCACAGTTTGGTTCGTCGCTGTTCTGTTCGCCGCAGACCTACACGGTGGCTGGCGCTGACCAGACTTACATGTTCGCGGATACGGTTCACCCGAGCACGCACCTGCACGCGTTGTTCGCGCAGTACGTGCAGCAGCAGATCGCGGCAACGGGGTTGGGCAAGTAATCAGGTAACGCGGCAGGTAACGCGGCGGATCCGGCGATCCGCCGTCGCCTTTGCGACGATGACAGGCCCGGCTGAGTTCAACCGGGCGCTGTCGACGCTATCCCTGCGCTTCGAACGCAGCGGCCGCCCGCCCCAACCGGTCATTCACCGCGATCCACTCGATCGTATCCGGCAGCTTCTCGATAAGAATTCGCGAGACGTTCGCGCGGTCGAGAGCCCTCAGCAAGCCATATAGTTCACGCGCGTAGACATGCGGATCTTCCGGCGCGGCGATGAAATGCACGCCCTCGGCATCGGCCCAATGTCCCGCGCGGGAAGCGCGCGCAACCAATGCCACGCGCTCATCCGCTTGCCGCGCGGCAAGCAAAGTCTCCAGCGCGTTGAACGGCAATAGCGCCAACGGCGTGCTCGGCGCGTAATGCGCCTTCAACGTGCCGGAAGCGCGTGGCGCAGTCGCGTCCGAGCCGTCTGGCAAGCGCGGCGCCTCGCCGAGCACTTCGGCGATATCTTGCGGCGTCACGCGCCCCGGCCTCAACAACGCCGGAAAGCCGCGCGACAAATCCAGAATGGTCGATTCGATACCGACGTCCGACGCGCCGCCGTCCAGCACATGAATCGTGTTGCCGAACTCGTCCCGCACATGTTGCGCCGTGGTCGGGCTCACATGTCCGAAACGGTTCGCCGACGGCGCCGCGACACCGCCATGTCCGCCGCGCAATGCGCTGAACGCCTCGAGCAAGGCTTGCGCGACCGGATGCGACGGACAGCGCAGCCCCACCGAATCCTGGCCGCCGCTGACCGCCGCCGGAATGCGCGCGGCGCGCTTCAGAATCAACGTGAGCGGCCCGGGCCAGAACGCGTCGATGAGCCGCTGTGCCTCCGCGGGCAAGTGCTCGACCCAGTAGTTCGGATCGCCGTGCGGCGCGAGATGCACGATGACCGGATGATTCGCCGGCCTGCCCTTCGCCGCATAAATCCGCGCGACCGCGTCGGGATTCTCCGCGTCGCCGCCGAGGCCGTACACCGTCTCCGTCGGAAAAGCGACCAGCTCTCCCGCGTCGAGCAGAGCCGCCGCGTGTTCGATCTGCGTGGCGCTCACAGGCAATGCGCCTTCGGCAGGTTTCTGTTGATCCGGCATGGCGCTCGTGTCAGCCCGTGATGATGTGCAGGAGACGCGCGCAATCGCGCGCAGCCGTGCGAGCTTCTTCGAGCGTAGCCGCCGTGAAGTTCACGTGGCCCATCTTCCGGCCACAACGCGCCTCCTCCTTGCCGTACAGATGCAAACGCGCTGCCGGCATCGCGGCGACTTCCTGCCACGGCGGCGTGACGGCCGGGCGCTTCGGGCCGTCGGGAAACCACACGTCGCCGAGAATGTTCAGCATTACCGCCGGCGAGTGCTGGCGCGTGTCGCCAAGCGGCATGCCGGTCATGGCGCGCACCTGCTGCTCGAACTGGCTGGTCGCGCAGGCGTCGACGGTGTAATGGCCGGAGTTGTGCGGACGCGGCGCCATTTCATTGGCGACCAGCGAACCGTCTTCGAGGATGAAAAACTCGACGCACAGCACGCCCACGTAGCCGAGCTTGTCGGCGATTTGCAGCGCGGCCTGTTGCGCTTGCTGGACCAGTGTCGGGCTCGCGTCCGGCGCCGGGACGATGGTGTGCGACAGCACGCCGTCGCGATGCGTGTTCTGCGCAAGCGGATAGACCACCGAGGCGCCGCTCGCCGCCCGCGCGATCAGCGCGGACACTTCGAACTTCAACGGCAAGCGCTTTTCCAGCACGCAGGGCACGCCGGCGAGCGAAGCATGCGCCTCGCGCACTTCCTCGGCGTTGCGCACGCGAATCTGGCCTTTGCCGTCGTAGCCGAGGCGCGCGGTCTTGAGAATACCCGGCAGCACGGCTTCGAGCCTGGCGTCGTCGAGTGCGGCCAGCGCGTCCGACGATTCGATCACCACGTGCGGCGCGACCGTCACGCCCGATGAGGCGATGAAGCGCTTCTCGGCAATGCGGTCCTGGGCCACGGCGACGCAGCGGCCGGCCGGACTCACGAAGGTGGTCCGGGCGAGGAAATCGAGGCTCGCGGCCGGCACGTTCTCGAACTCCGTGGACACTGCGGCGCACAGCCGCGCGAGTTCGGTCAGCGACGCTTCGTCGGTGTATGCCGCGCGCAGATGGCGATCGGCGACGGCGCCCGCCGGACTGTTTTCGTCCGGATCGAGCACGGCGACGCGATAGCCCATGGCCTGAGCGGCAAAACAGAACATGCGGCCGAGCTGGCCGCCACCGACCATGCCAAGCCATGCGCCGGGCAGAATCGGTGAAACCGGTGTGTTGTCTGGGTTCATCTTAGTGGTCGGTCGCGGCCGGGTGCTGTGTGCAATGCGTGCTTGCAATGCGATGGCAGGCACCCGGCCGGGGGTCGGACAGGGAACGTCTTCAAGCAATCAGTCTGTGCGCTTACAGCGCCGGCAGCACCATGGCGTGGGCCGCTTCATTCTGGCGCACGCGGAATGCAGCCAGCTTTTCCGCATACTCGTTGCTCGTGCCGCTCAGGAGCGACACGGCGAACAGCGCCGCGTTCGCCGCGCCGGCTTCACCAATCGCAAACGTGGCGACCGGCACGCCCTTGGGCATCTGCACGATCGAATGCAGCGAATCGACGCCCTTCAGGTACTTGCTCGCCACCGGCACGCCGAGCACCGGCACCGTGGTCTTGGCGGCCAGCATGCCCGGCAGGTGCGCCGCGCCGCCCGCGCCCGCGATGATCGCGCGAATGCCGCGCTCGCGCGCGCTTTCAGCATAGGCGAACATTTCGTCGGGCATGCGGTGCGCGGACACGACCTTGGCTTCGTAGGGCACGCCGAATTCCTGCAGAATGGCCACGGCGTTTTTCATGACTTCCCAGTCGGAACTGGAGCCCATCAGCACGCCGACAACCGGCGCGCCATGCGTGTGGGCGGTTTGAGCTTCACTCATCTTACGGCTTCCTTGTTTCTTGAGAGCGCCCCCGGGACCGTCGCTTCGCGCCGGGTTCCGGGAGGGCGATCCCTCAATCCCTCAAGGCGTCTTCCTTCGGGGCGAGGGACTTTCTTTGGCGAGGGACTTCCCGCGCAGCGGCACCCCTGGGGCGGCCTTTTCTCAGGCTGCGCAAATCCAGGCGGTGCGCGTAATCAGGCGAGCTTATGTCCGGTCAGGCGCTCGAGCGCTTCCTGATACTTCTCGCCCGTCTTCGTGACCACCTCGTCCGGCAGCTTGGGCGCCGGCGGCTCTTTCTTCCACGGCTGGGTTTCGAGCCAGTCGCGCACGAACTGCTTGTCGAACGACGGCGGGTTGGTGCCGACCTGGTACTGGTCCGCCGGCCAGAAACGCGACGAATCCGCGGTCAGCGCCTCGTCCATCAGGTACAGCTTGCCGTGGTTGTCCAGACCGAACTCGAACTTCGTATCCGCGATGATGATGCCGCGCGTGGCCGCGTAATCAGCGGCTTCCTTGTACAGCTTGATCGAGATGTCGCGGATCGTGGCCGACAGTTCGGTGCCGATGCGGCGCTCCATCTCGTCGTATGTGATGTTTTCGTCGTGGTGGCCCATTTCGGCCTTGGCCGCCGGCGTGAAAATCGGCTCGGGCAGCTTCTGCGCGTTCTGCAGACCCGGCGGCAGTTCGACGCCGCACACCGAACCGGTTGCCTGGTAGTCTTTCCAGCCGCTGCCGGCCAGATAGCCGCGCACCACGGCTTCGACGAGGATCGGCTCGAGGCGCTTCACCACCACCGCGCGGCCCTTGACCTGCTCGACTTCGTCTGCCGCCACCACGGATTCGGGCGCGACGCCCGTGAGGTGGTTCGGCACCACGTGCTTGAGTTTTTCGAACCAGAAGTTCGCCATTTCGTTGAGCACGCGGCCCTTATTCGGAATCGGCTCGCCCATGATGACGTCGAACGCCGACAGACGGTCGGTCGTGACGATCAGCAACTGGTCGTTGCCCACCGCATAGTTGTCGCGGACTTTACCGCGGCCGAGCAACGGCAGCGAGCGGAGCGTGGATTCGTAGAGGGTAGACATCGTCGTGGTTCGCTAAAAGTGAGGCAAAAAGTGTGACCGGAACAAAAGGGAAACGCCGTTCCCCGGATGATGCGGGAACGGCGATCTAACGACAACCTGGCCAAACGGCCAGGTGCAGCGCATGTTGATAGCTTAGCGGACGACTTGCGCGAGCTCGCCCGATTTGTACTTCTCCGCGATTTTATCAAGCGTGACCGGCTTGATCTTGCCGGCCTGGCCTTCACAGCCGAATTGCGTGTAGCGCTCGATACAGATCTTCATCGCCGCTTCGCGCGCCGGCTTCAGGTAATCGCGCGGATCGAACTTGCCCGGGTTGGTCGCCATGTAGCGGCGGATCGCGCCGGTGATCGCCAGACGCAGGTCGGTGTCGATATTGACCTTGCGCACGCCGTTCTTGATGCCTTCCTGGATTTCCTCGACTGGCACGCCGTAGGTTTCCTTCATGTCGCCGCCGAATTCGCGGATTTCAGCCAGCAATTCCTGCGGCACCGACGACGAACCGTGCATGACCAGGTGCGTGTTCGGAATGCGCTGGTGGATCTCCTTGATGCGCTGGATCGACAGAATGTCGCCCGTGGGCTTTTTGCTGAACTTGTACGCGCCGTGCGACGTACCAATCGCGATAGCCAGTGCGTCGCACTGGGTCAGCTTGACGAAGTCGGCAGCCTGCTCCGGATCGGTCAACAGCTGCTCGCGCGTCATCGTGCCTTCCGCGCCGTGGCCGTCTTCCTTGTCGCCCTTCATGGTTTCCAGCGAACCGAGCACGCCCAGTTCCGCTTCCACCGTGATACCGATCGAATGCGCCGCTTCCACGACCTTGCGCGACACCTCGACGTTGTACTCGTACGATGCGACCGTCTTGCCGTCGGCTTCGAGCGAACCGTCCATCATCACGCTGGTGAAGCCGCTGCGGATTGCGGCCATGCAGACCGCCGGCGACTGGCCGTGATCCTGGTGCATCACGACCGGAATATGCGGATACGATTCGACCGCGGCTTCGATCAGGTGGCGCAGGAACGCCTCGCCCGCGTACTTACGCGCGCCGGCCGATGCCTGCATGATGACCGGCGCGTTGACCTTGTCGGCCGCCGCCATGATCGCCTGCACCTGCTCCAGGTTGTTCACGTTGAATGCCGGAAGGCCGTAGCCGTTTTCAGCGGCATGGTCCAGCAGTTGACGCATTGATACGAGAGGCATGCTTAACTCCTTAGATTGAAACGAATTCTTGTGCCGTCGGCATCTTTTGGGCGATTTTATCGCGAAGCAAGCCGCATACCCGTTCACACCTTCCCTAAAGCGCGGAGCGGTCCTACCCGCTGCAACGCGCGATTGGAGCCGGTGCGCCGCCTCTCGCGGGGCATGGCAGCCTGCTTCGCCCAATCAACTGCGTGCCGATCGAGCCATGTGGGTCGATCCGATCAATACGGCTCGCCCACCCGTACGATCTTCAGCGTATTCGTACCGCCGGCTTGCCCCATCGGCTCGCCGACAGTCAGCACCACCATATCGCCGCGCGACGCGTAACCCTTGCTCACCACCGTTTCCAACGCCTGCTGCAACGCGGTGTCGCGGTCGGTGTTGGTGTCCAGGTGCAGCGACGTCACGTTGCGATACAGCGCCATGGCCCGTTCGCTGCCGACCCGCGGCGTGAGCGCGAAGATCGGCACGTGGGTCGAGTGACGCGACATCCACAGCGCGGTCGAACCGGATTCCGTCAGCGCCACGATCGCCTTCGCGCCCAGATGGAACGCCGTGAAGAGCGCGCCCATGGCGATCGACTGGTCGATCCGCGTGAACGTGCGGTCGAGGAAATCCTTGTCCAGCTCCGACTGCTCCGACTTCTCGGCTTCGATACAGATCGCCGCCATGGTCTCGATGGTCTGCACCGGATACTTGCCCGCCGCCGATTCCGCCGACAGCATCACCGCGTCCGTGCCGTCCAGCACGGCATTCGCGACGTCCGACACTTCGGCGCGGGTCGGCACCGGCGCGTGGATCATCGACTCCATCATCTGCGTGGCGGTGATCACGAACTTGTTCGATTCGCGTGCCATACGAATCATGCGCTTTTGCAGCGCCGGAACTGCGGCATTCCCCACTTCCACGGCCAGATCGCCGCGCGCCACCATGATGCCGTCTGATGCGTCGAGAATCCCTTGCAGCGCCGGAATGGCTTCCGCACGCTCGATTTTGGCGATCATCTTCGGCTTGATGCCGAACGGCGCGCCGGCGATGTTCGCCAGCTGGCGGGCCATTTCCATGTCGGTGGCGTTCTTCGGGAACGATACCGCGACATAATCGACGCTGAGCGACATGGCGGTGCGAATGTCTTCCATGTCCTTGGCGGTCAGCGCGGGAGCGGACAGGCCGCCGCCCTGGCGGTTGATGCCTTTGTTGTTCGACAGCTCACCGCCGATCTTGACGACCGTGTGGATCTCGTTGCCGATCACACGCGAGACGTCCAGCACGATCAGGCCGTCGTTGAGCAACAGCACGTCACCCGGTTTCAGGTCGCGCGGCAGGTCCTTGTAGTCGAGACCGGCGCGTTGCTCGTTGCCGAGTTCGCAGTCCGCGTCGAGCACGAACGGCTCGCCGGCGACCAGCATGATCTTGCCGTTTTCAAATTTGCCGACCCGGATCTTCGGGCCTTGCAGGTCCGCCATGATGGCGACTTCGCGGCCGGCCTGGCGGGCCGCCTCGCGCACGAATTCGGCGCGCTGGCGGTGGTCGTCGGCGGTGCCGTGCGAGAAATTGAGCCGCACCACGTCCAACCCTGCCTGAATCATTTGCAGCAGGATTTCCGGCGTATTGGAAGCCGGTCCGATGGTAGCGACAATCTTGGTGGCGCGATGCATGAGTCTCCTCGTCTGGGTGAGATCGCTGGAAAGAGCGCTGCGAGTCGGATGCGGAGGCTGCGCACCGAAGGATGCTGCCGGGGGCTGCGCGCCGGTTGAAACCAGCGTCGCTTTATGGGGTGAAGCGGTATTCGAGACCAGCACGGGGCGCGCTGGTGGGGGGGCGAGTTCTTCGTCGGGGAGTTCTGCGGACGGCGAGGCGGTCTCTCCAGCATCTGCGCTGGACAATTCCGCTGCCTCACTGACAGTGGTCAACTCCGCGAACGCGAGGGACGCCCCGGATACTTCCTGCTGCTGGCTAGCTGAACCGACCGCGGCATCAACCGCGGACTCGAGCGCTGCCGGCGTGGCCGCGGAGCGCGCCGCGCGCTCCCCTGCCGATTCTGCCGCGAGATTGCGCGGCTTGCCGCCGCGCACTTTTGCAGACTTTGCCGTTGGGGAGCGCGTCGCCACGTTAAGCCCGCGATTCCAGAACTTCGACCGCCGGCAGCTTCTTGCCTTCGAGGAACTCGAGGAAAGCGCCGCCGCCTGTCGATATATAGCTGACCTTGTCGTGGATGCCGTACTTGGCGATCGCAGCGAGCGTATCGCCGCCGCCGGCAATCGAAAACGCCGCCGATTTGGCGATGGCGTCCGCCAGCGTCTTCGTGCCGTTGCCGAACTGGTCGAATTCGAACACGCCGACCGGACCGTTCCACACGATCGTGCCGGCCTTTTCCAGCTGCGCGGCGAGCACCTTGGCCGTTTCCGGCCCGATGTCGAGGATCAGGTCGTCGTCTTGAACATCGGCGACGGCCTTGACTTCGGCCTTGGCGGTCGGCGAAAACTCCTTGGCCGTGACCACGTCGGTCGGGATCGGCACGGAAGCGCCGCGGGCTTTCGCGGCGTCGATGATGGCTTTGGCTTCGTTCACCAGATCGGCTTCGGCGAGCGACTTGCCGATTTTCAGGCCCGCGGCCAGCATAAACGTGTTGGCGATGCCGCCGCCCACGATCAGCTGATCGACCTTGTCGGCGAGCGACTTCAGAATGGTCAGCTTGGTCGACACTTTCGAGCCGGCCACGATCGCCACCAGCGGACGCTTCGGCGCGCCGAGCGCCTTGCCGAGCGCTTCGAGTTCGGCCGCGAGCAGCGGGCCGGCACATGCGACGGGCGCGTACTTGGCGATGCCATGGGTAGTGGCTTCGGCGCGGTGCGCCGTGCCGAATGCGTCGTTCACGTAGATATCACAGAGCTTCGCCATTTTTTGCGCGAGCTCGTCGGAATCTTTCTTTTCGCCCTTGTTGACGCGGCAGTTTTCCAGCAGCACGACCGAGCCCGGCGCGACGTTCACGCCGTTTTCGACCCAGTTCGCCACCAGCGGCACGTCACGGCCGAGCAGTTCGGCCAGACGCCTGGCGACCGGCGCGAGCGAATCTTCCGGCTTGAAGTCGCCTTCGGTCGGGCGGCCCAGGTGCGACGTGACCATCACGGCGGCACCTGCGTCGAGCGCTGCCTTGATAGCCGGCACGGAGGCGCGGATACGGGTGTCTTCGGTGATGTTGCCTTGATCGTCCTGCGGCACGTTCAGATCGGCGCGGATGAACACGCGTTTGCCGGATAGCTTGCCTTCGGCGATCAGATCGGAGAGACGCAATACCTTGTTCATGGGCGTGTGTGTGCGAGTTGATGGAAAGGCGGTGGCGGACGGCGCGCGGCACTCGAACGCGGCGAACTCCAGCGCTCAGGCACGGTAGCGGCTCCACTGAGTCGGGTGCCGGCGGCTGGGCCGCGGCTTCGCGCGCCTTGCAGCGGCGCGGTTATCCCGGAAACGACCATTTTAACTGATCCACACTGCCTTCTGACCCGCACCTCGGCGAATGTCCCGTATTTGAAGGATGCGACGCGCATGCCGCGACGCAACATTTCCTGCCTCGCCAGCTACATGAAGAGGCGCAATAAGGTGAAGACGACCATTCCGACGACAATCGTGCCGAGCATGGTGCGCCGCCACAAAAACCACGCGAGACCCGCCAGCGTGGCGTAGAACTCATGGTTCGACAGCGCGAAAGACAGGCCGTCGGGCGTGGCCAGCACATCCGGCAACACCACGGCGGCCAAGGCCGCGGCCGGCGCATAGCGCAGCATGCGCTGAACGCGCGCCGGCAAAACGGTGCGCTCGCCGCCGATTAGAAACATCGCGCGTGTCACGGCGGTGACGAAGGTCATGCCGAAAATGGCCAGCCAGATCTGCGTGGACGTCATTGGGAACCTCCGGCGCTGTTGCGAATGCGGCGCAGGTCCGCGCGCTCGACCATCAGGTCGGCGGCGCTGCCCGCGACGATCGCCGCGATCACCGCAAGCGGCAGCGCGAGCCGGTACGGCAGGTCGAACGCGAGCAGCGACACCACGCCGGCAATCGTGACCGCGACCAGCGTGGAGCGCGTCGCGATCGCCGACACCATGATGGGCAGCAACGCCAGCGTGCCCGCGAGCGCGAGGCCCCAGTTGTCCGGAATCAGGCTTGCCAGCAGAATCCCGGCGATCGACGACACCTGCCACGACAGCCAGCTGCACAGCGCCATGCCCCAGTAGTACGCCTCCTTGCCGGGCACATAGCCGGTCGGAAAGCTTTTCTTCTGGAACAGCAGGTAGATCACGTCGCCGTTGAAATAGCCGAGCACGATGCGCCGCCACATCGACAGATAGGAAAAATGCGGCGCCAGACCGACGCTGAAGATCACGAAACGCGTATTCACCATCGCGGCGGTGAGCAGCACGGTCCAGACCGGCAGCTTGGCGGCGAGCAGCGGCAGCACCGCCAGTTGCGACGAGCCGGCATAGCACAGCAGCGACATGGTGAGCGCCTGCGGCAGCGTCAGCACCGACTTGCTCATGGCAATGCCGGTGACGAGGCCCCAGGAGAAAATCGCCATCAGCGTGGGCGAATAGTCGCGCGCGCCCTGGCGGAAGGCACGGCGATCTGTTTCTGACAGGCGAGCGAGCATGAAGCGAAACGCGGGCGCCAAAGGCGTCGCAATGAAGGGAAGTCGGCGCCAGGTCGTCAAGCACCCGCTGGCGCATCCGGATTTGATTTATGCGTGCGCTGGATTATAGCGTCCGGAATGCGCCCAAATGCCCGTTCCGTGTGCAAAAGACGCTAAAATGCTGGTCTTGGCGATACCTGCCATAGCTACGCCTAACAACGCACCTGCTGGAGAATCGTATGTCAATGGCCGACCGTGACGGCAAGATCTGGATGGATGGCAAGCTCATCGACTGGCGCGATGCCAAGATCCACGTGCTCACCCATACGCTGCATTACGGCATGGGCGTCTTCGAGGGCGTACGCGCCTACAAAACGGTAGACGGCAGCACCGCGATTTTCCGGCTTCAGGAACACACCAAGCGTCTGCTGAACTCGGCCAAGATCTTCCAGATGGACGTGCCGTTCGACCACGCAACGCTCGCCGCCGCGCAATGCGAAGTGGTTCGCGAAAACAAGCTCGAGTCCTGCTATCTGCGCCCGATCATCTGGGTCGGTTCGGAAAAGCTCGGCGTGTCGGCCAAGGGCAACACCATCCACGTGGCGATCGCGGCCTGGCCGTGGGGCGCGTACCTCGGTGAAGACGGCATCGCCAAGGGCATTCGCGTGAAGACCTCGTCGTTCACGCGCCATCACGTGAACGTATCGATGGTCCGCGCCAAGGCGTCGGGCTGGTACGTGAACTCGATCCTCGCCAACCAGGAAGCGATCGCCGACGGTTACGACGAAGCGCTGCTGCTCGACGTGGACGGCTACGTGTCGGAAGGCTCCGGCGAGAACTTCTTCCTCGTGAACAACGGCAAGCTGTACACGCCCGACCTGGCGTCGTGCCTCGACGGCATCACGCGCGACACGGTCATTACGCTGGCGCGCGACGCGGGCATTCAGGTGATCGAAAAGCGCATCACGCGCGACGAAGTTTATACCTGCGACGAAGCGTTCTTCACCGGCACCGCCGCCGAAGTCACGCCGATCCGCGAACTCGACAACCGCACGATCGGCTCGGGCGCACGCGGGCCGATCACCGAAAAGCTGCAATCGGGCTTCTTCGACATCGTGAACGGCAAGAGCGACAAGTACGCGCACTGGCTCACCAAGATTTAACGCGCGCGGCGCCGGTGTGAACCGGCGCAACGCACGCCCCCTGCATACAACGAGAATCCCTCATGAGCGAAATCAAGGAAATGCCGCTGGTCGAACTGTCGGCAAAAGACCTGCCGGCTTACTGCCCGAACCCGGCCATGCCGCGCTGGAGCGCCCATCCGCGCGTCTTTATCGACGTCACGCACGGCGAAGCCAAATGCCCATACTGCAGCACGCGTTACAAGCTGCGCGACGGCGAAGTGGTCAGGGGTCATTGAACACGGCGCACTGAGCATTGATTGCTTGTGGCGCCGCTTGCCGGGCCGAGCGCCCGATTCGTTGCGGGCGAGGTGGCAGGCGGTCAGGCGCGATTGCGCTGCGGGGTTCGCTTCGTAACCGGCTGCACGTGTCACGGTCTGGTTCGTGGTTCGACGGGCCAGTGCCGGTCATGCAACCGGCGGTGACCACGCCGGCGCGAACGCGCGGCGCGGGCCGAAAGCAGGCGCGCCACAGCAGGGCCGCCGCCGCGGTGGGGGGGGGGCGGGCGCGCGGCCCCCCCCCCGCGGGCCGGGCGGGGGG
>NZ_JARESX010000051.1:0-53716 GCF_046026435.1 Paraburkholderia sp. RL17-381-BIF-C
TAAGAAAGCAAGGAAAGGCCAACAACCAGAAGCCCACAGCCCCGAAAACCAAAACCAAAAGAAAAAACCACTACCCAATATCCCGCCCAGCAGTCTCCCGCATAAACGGCAACGGCAACAAGGAAACCACCCCACACCCAATCAGATACCAAGCCGGCGCGAGATTACTCCCGGAAACCTGAATCAACCAGGTAGCAAAAAACTGCGCAAACCCACCAAAAATAGAAACCCCGAGACAATAAACAATCGACATCCCGGTAGCACGAATCTCACGCGGAAACATTTCCGGCAACATGACGATATTAGGCACCGCGGTAAACGCAACCAGCACACCCAGCACCGCCACCACCGATAACAAAACCGGCACCGTGGGCGAAGCATTGATAATCATGAACGCCGGATAAACAGCCACGATCAGCAACACACGAGAAACCCACAGCACGCGCTTACGCCCAACACGATCCGACAACGCCCCTGCAAAAGGCGAACAGATCACCGTCACTACCGCAGCAGTCCACGCGGCCCAGAGCGCCGACGACATCGGCAAATGCAGAATCCGGATCGCGTACGTGGACAGATAAAACAGCACGATATAGTTCGCCGCCGTACCGCCGATCGTCGTCAGAACGCCCGTCGTAATCACGCCGGAATGCTCGCGAAACAGCTTGCGCACCGGCTGCGAGGCGGGCTGTAAAGCCGCCGCACTCCCGCCTGAGTGCGGCGCCGAGCCGTCTTCGATACCCGGCAGCGTCTCATCCAGATGCCGCCGGATATAGATGCCGATCGGCCCCATCGCCATGCCGATCACGAACGGCACGCGCCAGCCCCAGCTCTCCAGCGCCGCGGTCGAAAGCGCCGCCGCCAACGCGACACCCAGCAGCGATCCGCACACCGTGTTCAAGCCCTGGCTCACGAACTGCCAACTGCCGTAGAAGCCGCGCGTTTTATTGCTACCGTATTCAAGCAGCAGCGACGTCGATGCACCAATCTCACCACCCAGAGCAAAGCCCTGAATCAGCCGCGCGAGAATCACCAGCAGCGGCGCAGCGACACCAATCGCCGCATAAGTCGGCGCGAACGCGATGATCGCGGAACCGAGCGTCATCAGCCACAGGGTGAGGCTCATCGCGGCCTTGCGGCCCGCGCGATCGGCATACGCCCCGAGCACGATGCCGCCCACCGGCCGCATGATGAAACCCACGCCGAACGTGCCGACCGCAAGCATCAGTTGCGCAAGTTGCCCTTCCACCGGGAAATACAGCTTGCCGATGATCGTCGCGAAGAAGCTGTAGATCGTGAAGTCGAAAAACTCGAGACCGTTGCCGAGCGTAATCGCGGCAATCGCTTTAGCGTGGCTCGCGCGCCTCGCCGGTTGCGCTGCCGTCGCACTCTGCATGCTCAACGCTTCGGTGCCCGCGGGTTGCGGTGTGGCGGAATAGTCCATCTGTGTCTCCGTGATGTGCTTCCTGCAGATGCGCGGCTTGACCCGCCCATGCAAACGCTGCTGCGTCAGACCAGAAACGCCTGCGCGAGTCTCACCCAGTAAGCCGCGCCAGTGGCGAGGCAATCGTCGTTGAAGTCGTAGCCGGGGTTGTGGACCATGCAGCCGCCCTCGCCGTCACCATTGCCGATGATGAGGTAGCTGCCGGCGCAACGCTCCAGCAGGAACGCGAAGTCTTCGCTGCCGGTGAGCGGCTGCATATCGGCGATCAGGCCGCCTTCGCCGAGCCAGTCGAGCGCGACTTGCCGCGCAAGACCGGTCATTGCCGCGTCGTTGACGAGAACCGGATAGCGGCGCTGATAGTCCACATGCGCCTGCGCGCCGAACACGGCTGCCTGTCCGCACGCCACCGCCGTGATGCGCTCCTGCAAGTAATCACGTACCTCGGGTTTCAACGCGCGCACCGAAAGACGCATCTCGGCCGTCTCCGGAATCACGTTCGGCGCTTCGCCCGCGTGAATCGCACCGACGGTAATGATCGCCATATCGAGCGGCGCGATGTTGCGCGAGACGATGGACTGCAACGCGAGCACGATTTGCGCGCACACCACCACCGGATCGACCGCCTTATGCGGCACCGCGCCATGACCGCCGCGCCCGGTCACCTTGATGATCACCGTATCCGACGAAGCCATGAAAGACCCGGGCAGGAAGCCGAACTTGCCCGTCGGGAAACCCGGCATGTTGTGCATCGCAAACACGGCGTCGCACGGAAATTTGTCGAACAGGCCGTCTTCGAGCATTTTTTTCGCGCCGGCGAGGCCTTCTTCAGCGGGCTGGAAAATCAGATTCAACGTACCGTCGAAGCACTTTTCCTGAGCCAGATGTTTGGCCGCCGCGAGCAGCATGGCCGTGTGACCGTCATGGCCGCATGCGTGCATCTTGCCGGGCACCTTGCTCGCGTACGGCAGGCCGGTGGTCTCGTGAATCGGCAGCGCATCCATGTCGGCGCGCAGACCCAGTTTGCGCGTGCCGGCGCCAACTTTCAGTTGCCCGACAACACCCGTTTGACCCAGCCCGCGATGCACGGTATAGCCCCAGTCCTGCAAGCGTTCGGCGACCAGGTCGCCGGTGGCGAACTCTTCGTAAGCCAGTTCGGGCTGCGCGTGAATGCGGCGGCGCAGCGCGATCATTTCGTCTTCGAGTTCGGCGATGCCCGCCGGAATGGCCATGGTGTTCACGTCGTGTCTCCATCAATGAAAGCGTGAACCCAGCATAACGACGCCGATTTTCCAGCGGCAGGCGTAGAATCGTTGCGGCAGCAACCGCTGGTTGCCACCCTATTCGCTCATTGTCAGATGAAACTGCATCAACTCAGCACATTAGCGGCGATTGCCGATACTGGAAGTATCCGGGCCGCCGCCCGTTCGCTCGACCTGTCGCCCGCCGCCGTGACCAAGGCCATGCGCGAACTGGAAGCCGATCTACAGGCGCCGCTGGTGGTGCGCAGCGCAAGCGGCGTCGCGTTTACCGAGTTCGGCCGCGCGCTGGTCGTGCATGCGCGCGTGGTGCTCGGGCAATTGCAGCGGGCGCAAGCCGAGATCGAAGCGCTACGCGGCGCCGCCGCGGGCAAACTGTCGATCGGCGTCACGCCGTGGGTCGCGCTGACGTTTCTGCCGCCTACCGTGCAGCGGTTCCGCCAGCGCATGCCGGAAGTGCAACTGGAATTCTTCGAAGGCTTGCTCGCGGTCGTGCAGCCGCGTCTGCGCGACGGCAGCCTCGATTTTTCGATTGGTCGGCCGCCGCCCGCGTCGCCGCAATCGGAGTTTCACAACGTGCCGCTGTTCTCCACGCATTCGGCCGTGGTCGCGCGGCGCGATCATCCGAAAGCCGGTTGCCGCACGCTGCTCGAACTGGAAGACGCGGAGTGGGTATTGAACTGGGACCCGGCAAGCCGCGAGTCGATCTCGGACAATGTGTTCCGCAAGCGCGGCATGCAGGTGCCGCACACCATTCATCTGGCGCACTCGCTGGCGGTCGTGCTGGGTTTGCTCGCGCACACGGACATGCTCAGCATTTTTCCGTGGCCGCTCGTTGAAGTGACGCTCGCGAAGGAGCAGTTGTGGGCGCTGCCGCTGCGAGAGACGGTGGACGAAACCATCGTCAGCATCACGTCACGCCGCGGCGCGCCGACGAGTCCGGCGGCCGCGTGCTTTCTCGAATGCCTGCGTGAAGTCATCGACGAAGGAGCGCGCTCGCAAGATGCCGAGCAGCGCCGGTTGTTTCATTCGATCGAATTGCTGCTTTAGTCGCGGCATGCGTGGGAGCATGCCGCTGCGCACACTCAAGCGCCGTAACCGACCACGCCCTTGATCTCCAGGAAGTCTTCCAGACCGAACTCGCCGTACTCGCGGCCATTGCCCGATTGCTTGAAGCCGCCGAACGGCGCGTCGGGATTGTAGTCCGCGTAGTTCAGATAGATCGTGCCGGTGCGCAGGCGCTTCGCCACCGCGCGGGCGTGCTCGAGCGAGCCGGATTGCACGTAGCCGGCGAGACCGTAGAGGCTGTCGTTGGCCATCGCGATGGCTTCATCTTCAGAGTCGTATGCGAGGATCGACAGGACGGGCCCGAAGATTTCCTCACGCGCGATCGTCATCTCCGGCGTGACCTTGCCGAATACCGTCGGCCGCACGAAGTAGCCGTTCTTCAATCCTTCCGGACGGCCCAAGCCGCCGGCCACCAGCGTGGCGCCCTCTTCCATGCCCACGCCGATCAGCCGCTGGATCTTGTCGAACTGCTGCTCGCTGATCACCGGCCCGAGATCCGTATCCGCCGCATTGGCAGGACCGACGCGCAGCGCTTCGGCGGCCTCTTTCGCATAGGCCAGCGCTTCGGCTTCATGCGCACGCGGCACGAACATGCGCGTGGGCGCATCACACGATTGGCCGCTGTTGTCGAAACAGGCACGCGTGCCGCGCATGACGGCTTCTTTCAGGTCGGCGTCTTCGAGAATCAGGTTGGCCGATTTGCCGCCCAGTTCCTGATGCACGCGCTTGACCGTATCCGCCGCGGCCTTCGCGACCAGCACGCCCGCGCGCGTCGAACCGGTGAACGACATCATGTCGATGTCAGGATGCGACGACATCGCTTCGCCCACAGTGCGGCCCTCGCCGTTCACGAGGTTGAACACGCCGGCCGGCACGCCCGCTTCGTCAAGGATCTCGGCGAAGATGATCCCCGACAGCGGCGCCAGTTCCGACGGCTTGAGCACCATCGTGCAGCCTGCCGCGAGCGCGGGCGCAAGCTTGGTGGTGATCTGCAAAGCCGGCCAGTTCCACGGCGTGATCAGCCCGCACACGCCCACGGCTTCCTTGCGGATCAGAATGCCGTTTTTCAGAGACTCGAACTCGAATGTGTCGAGCGTGCGGATCATCGTTTCCAGATGCGCGACGCCGGTCCAGGCCTGCGCGTCGTTCGCGTACTGGAGCGGCGCGCCCATCTCGCGGCTGATCGCATGCACCATGTCGTCGTAGCGCTTGCGATAGACGTCGAGGATCGCTTGCAGCAGATCGATGCGCTCCGCGATCGTCGTTTCGCTGTAGGCGGGAAACGCGCGCTTCGCGGCCGCGACGGCGCGATCGACATCCGCCGCGCTGCCGAGCGAGATCTGCGCGAACGCGGTGGCGGTGGACGGATCGATAACGTCGAGCGTGGCGGCGTTGGCCTGCTCGATCGACCCGAGCGGCTCGACCCATTGACCGTCGATATAGAACTGCTTGGCGTGTTGCATGAGGCTTGTCCTTTACGTGAATGTTTCAGGTCAGACGGGGGGCCAATCGCACCCGCGGCGGCGTCACCCGCTTTACATCGACGCCGCTCAATCTGAATGTCTTCAAATCGAAATTCATCGCTACGCAGCTTTGGCTCAGACTCCGGCTTCGAATCCATTTTTCGCATCGACTCAACGATAGCGACATCGATCCATTCCACCAGGAGAGACACATGAGCACCATCACTTTCACCCGCATCGACGCTAAAGGCCCAGGCGCATCCGGCCTGAACCCGGCCCTGCACGATCCGGCCGACGTCATTCTCGAAGGCGCCAAGGCGCCGCACGCCCTCAATGCTTACTCCGACGCCACCAACATGTTGTCCGCCGGCGTGTGGCAATGCGATGCGGGCACGCTGAAGCTGGCCGACCTGCCGATCCACGAAGTCTGCGTGCTGATCGAAGGCGAAGTCGTGATCACCAGCGACGACGGCCGCAGCGAACGCTATGCAGCCGGCGACGCCTTCATCCTGCACAAAGGCTTCTCGGGCACGTGGCACATGCCGGTGGCGACCAAGAAGTACAGCATCGTGTACTGCGGTTGATTCACACTGCATCGCTGCATTGCTTCGTTGCTTCACCCGCAACCGCACCCGCACCTGTACCCGCTAAGGTGCGGTTTTTTTATTCCGGCGGCAACACAAAAAAACGCGTCCGCCACCACTGCGCGGAAGCCATGGGCTACATCGGAAAACCCAGCGCCTTGATCGAATTGATCCACAGACGCCGCCAGCCGCCGCGATCGTCCGCGCCGTCGAACGCATTGAAAGTGATCTTCGCGGCGATCCAGCGCACGGGTTCCGGCGGTATATACGACGGCCCCTTGCGCGAGATGTCGAGCGACGTGATCACCGTATCGCGATGCCATAGCATGTCGAGCCCCATCTTCGCGCCGAAGCGGCTGCCCGCCACGCCGAAGCCCGTATAACCGGCGACGAACACGCTCTTGCCGCCGTGATAGCGGCGCGCGAACACGGCTCCGCGCGAGCAGTAGTCGATCGGGCCGCCCCATGCATGCGTGAAACGCACGTCGTCGAGTTGCGGGAAGGTGCGGTAGAACGCTTCGGCGAGTTTGTAATAGGTGCTTTCGTCGCGATCGGCTGCGGGATTCGGATCGCCGCCGAAGTGATAGCTCACCCGGCCGCCAAAGATGATGCGATTGTCTTGGGTGAGCCGGAAATAATTGAGCTGCGTGCGCGTGTCGTAAATGCCCTGGCGATTCTTCCAGCCGATGCGCGCCATCTGTTCTTCGCTCAACGGCGCGGTCGCGATGATGTGATCGCGCACCTGCATCACCCGGCGCTTGATGTCGGTCACGCCGACGTCCGCGGTGCCGGTGCCGAGCAGCACGCGCGGCGTCTCGATGCGGCCCGCCTGCGTGTGCACGATCATCGTCGCGCCGCGGTCTTCGAGGCGCGTGAGCGGCGAATGTTCATGCAGGCGCACGCCGAGTTTCAGCGCCGCGGCCTTCAGCCCCCAAGCGAGCTTGGCCGGATGAATCGTGCCGCTGCGGTTGCGTGACCACATCGCACCCGCGAAGAGCGGCGAATCGAGCTGCTCGCGCGCGCCTTTACTGTCGAGCAACACCACGTCGTGTCCATGCGCGACATGCAGTTCGTAGTCACCCTTCAGGTGACCCAGGTGGCCCGGGTCGACCGCGACGGTCATCTCGCCGTTCCATTCGACATCCGCTTCAATGCCGTAGCGCGTCAACGACGCCTTGAAGCCGTCGAGATTCTCCTGCCCCAGCTTTTCGAGCACGTCGAGGTCTTGCGGAAAGACCCGTGTCGCATTCGGCAGACCGTGCATCACCGAAGTCGAGATGATGCCGCCCGGACGGCCCGAAGCGCCGTAAGCCACCTTGCCCGCCTCGATCAGCACGACGTCGAGCGACGGGTCGGCTTCTTTCGCCTGAATCGCGGCCCATAAACCGGTAAAGCCGCCGCCCACCACGACCAGATCCGCGCAAGTCGGACCGATCAGTTCCCGTTCGACAGCCGGCGCGCGCGGATTGTCCAGCCAGAACGGAAATAGCTTTACCCCTTCAAACGCGCGCTTTACTGACTCGCTCATGCTGTTTGCCTGCCTGATTTGAAAACCATTACTCGTACCGCACGATTCTGCACGCATCGGCGCGCGCTTCAACCTGCGTCCTGCGTGTCCAGCACCGCCTCTTCACGTTCCGCACGCGTGGCGCGCTGCGCTTTCGCCTGCCCTTGCGCGGCTGCTTTGAGCCGGCTCGCCGGGACCACCGGATGCACGTTCATATTGCGCTGCGAACCCGCACGCAACCAGCGTCGGCCTTGCGGACCGTACACGCCGTCCGGCTCCGGGAAACACTGCAGCAACGTGAGGTAGAGCGTGCAGGCCAGCGTCAGCGAAACCGGCATGCTGATGTCGAGGCCGCCGGCGAGCTGCCCGAGCGGGCCCACGAACTGATCCGGCAGATTGACGAAGCACAGGCCGATCACCGCGCTTGGAATCCACGCGCCCATCGCGCGCCAGTTCCAGCCGTGCGTGAACCAGTAGTGGCCGCCACGACCGCCGCGATTGAACACCTGTAAATCGTCGGACAGGTAGAAGCCGCGCCGGGTCACGAAACCGATGATCATGATCATCATCCACGGGGAACTGCAGACGTTGATCAGCACCGAGAACGTCGACACGCTTTCCACCAGATTAAACGCGAAGCGGCCGAGAAAAATGAAGCCGATTGCGAGACTGCCGATCAGCAACGTGGCGCGCACGCGGTTCAGGAATGTCGGAAACATGCTCGACATGTCGAGCCCGGTGCCGTACAGCGCCGTCGTGCCCGTCGACATGCCGCCGATGATCGCAATCAGGCACACCGGCAGAAAGAACCAGTTCGGCGAGATCGCCAGCAAACCGCCCACATAGTTATTCGACGCGATGAAATCCGGCGCCTTGCCGGCGATGATCGTCGCCGTGGCGAGGCCGAAGAAGAACGGCACGAAGGTGGCGAGTTGCGCGAGCATCACGGCGAGAATCGTGTTCTTTTTCGGAGTGTCCCGCGGAATATAGCGGGTCCAGTCGCCAAGCGTCGAGGCGAACGACACGGGATTGCTCATCGCGACCAGCACGGCGCTCACGAACGCCGGCCAGAAACCCGCCGAACCGAGCGCGACCTTGCCGGCATACGCGCTGTCGAATGGGCCGGCGAACGCGGCGATACCGACCACGAACAGCAGGCTCGCGGCCCACACCGCAATCTTGTTGACCCACAGCATGAAGCGAAAACCGTAGATGCACACCGTCAGCACCAGCACCGCGAAAAGACCGTAAGCGAAGCTCAACGTCATCCCGTTGACCGGCAGGCCGAGCAGATGATTCGCGCCGCCCACCAGCGCATCGCCCGAACTCCACACCGCCAGCGAGAAGAACGCGACCGAGGTCAGCAACGCGAGAAACGAGCCGACGATCCGCCCATGAATGCCGAAATGCGCGCCGGAGGAAACCGGGTCACTGGTGCCGTTACGCGGACCGAACAGGCTCATTGGCGCGAGGATGCACGAACCGATCAATACGCCGATCACGATGGAATAGACGCCCGCCTTGAACGACAGGCCGAGCAGCACTGGAAAGCTGCCGAGCACCGAGGTGGAAAAGGTATTGCAGCCGCCGAACAGCAAGCGGAACAGATCGATCGGCCGCGCATATCGCGAGCGATCCGGAATGCGTTCGAAACCAAATGTTTCGACTTGAGTGATGCTGTTGCTGCTCATTGTCTCCGACTCCTGTAACGGCCAGGTCAATCACAATGGCTCGCCACAAGGGTGCGGCGTCCACTTTTCTCAGATGTCTGGACGCCACTGTAAAGACAATCGCCGCGGGCAAAAATATCGTCCGCCCAACCTTTACTTCGATCGCCGGCGATGTAACGGAAAAGCCTTTTCCCATAAGGCTCTACGGGTACGCTGGAAGGTCGCCTCGCGACTCGCCAGGCGGCACGGCCGGCGCAAACGTCGAAGCGAATAGCGAGAATCGATGCGTGTTACGCGCCGCCCGCCTGACGCGCCTGGCGGCGCTTTTTTGCCGCAGCGACGGTTGGCAGCGGCACCGGCACCGCGCCGGACATGCCGTGCTCGATCAAAAAATCGCGGAACAGACCGGCGACGTGCGGCAAGCGTTTGTCCGACATATGCATCACGTACCAGTCGCGTTCGATCGGATTGGCGGGCAGCGGCAGCAACGCGAGCAGGCCCGCCTGAAACTCCAGCGAACAGGCGTGCAGCGACAGGAACGCGATACCCAATCCAGCCTCCACCAGTTGCTTGATAGCCTCGTTGCTCGACAACTCGGAGCCGATGTGCAGCTTGAGCCCGGCGAGGCGAAACAGATTCTCGACGGTCGAGCGCGTGCCCGAACCTCGCTCCCGCACGAAAAGATTCGCGCTTTGCAGGTCGTCGAGCGACAAACGTTTTTTCTTCATCAACGCGTGCGCGGGCGAGGCGACGAATGCCATTGGATGCCTCGCGAACGCGGTCGCCGCCGTGCGCAATTCGCGCGGCGCACTGCCCATCACCGCGAGATCGATCTCATGCGTGGCCAGCATGCGGATGATGTCGGCGCGATTGCCGACCTTGAACTGCACTTTCACTTGCGGACGCGCTTCGGTAAAACGCACGAGAAACGGCGGGATCAGATACTCGGCCGTGGTGATCGCGCCGATGCGCAGCGTGCCGCCCTGCTCGCCGTGCAACGCGGCCAGATCGTCCGCCGCGCCGTTCCACAGGTCGAGGATTTCCAGCGCATAGCGGGCGAGAATCTCGCCGGCCGCGGTCAACTGCACGCCACGTCCCACGCGCTGCAAGAGCGGCGCGCCCGCGGCCTCTTCCAGCAAACGCACCTGGAGCGAAACGGCCGGCTGCGTGAGCCGCAATTCCTCGGCCGCGCGCGACACGCTGCCGAGCTTCGCAACCGTATGCAAGGCCTTCAACTGACGAAACGTGGCGGTTTTTAACATAAGTGAAAACCTATATGTTCTTCATAAACATTAAATTGTGCTGCGGTTTCCGCAGATTTTATACTGGCCTCACAGATCAACCGGAAATCTTCGGTATCGCGCTCCACGCAGCGCCATCACCGGCCCGGCAGAAATAACGTTCGGAGGAAAGCGATCATGGTCGAAATCGATCAGCAGGCAAGCGCAACAACGCAGCGTGCGCAGCATATGCAACACGCGCAGCGGACGGACAACACGGCGGCGCATCGGATCGTCATCGTTGGTGGCGGCGTGGGCGGACTCGGGCTCGCCACGCGTCTGTGCGAATCGCTCGGGCGCGCCGGTCTCGCGCACATCGTGCTGGTCGACCGCTGGCCCACGCACTTCTGGAAGCCGCTGCTGCACGAAGCCGCTTCGGGCCAGCTCGATCCCGCCACGCATCAACTGCAATATGCGGTACAGGCGCAACGGCACGGCTTCGAATTCGAACAGGGCGAGCTCACCGCGCTCGATCGCACACAGCGTCATATCACCCTGAGCGCGCTGCGCGATGCCAACGGCCGCGAAATCCTGCCGTCACGGCAGATCGCCTTCGACACATTGGTGCTGGCCATGGGCAGCGTCACGCAATATTTCGGCGTGCCCGGCGCCGCTGAACATGCATTGCCGCTCGAATCGGTCGCGCATGCCGAAGCCTTCCGCCGCAAGCTGCTCGACGCCTGCCTGCGCGCCAACCACGCACGCCGGGCACGGACCGCGCAAGCGGACACGCCGGTGTCGATCAACATCATCGGTGCTGGCGCGACCGGCGTCGAACTCGCCGCGGCGCTGCGCGACACGGTGCGCTTGCTGAATCGCTACAGCCCGTTTTCGCTCGATCCGGTGCGCGACTTTCGCATCCGCCTGATCGAAAGCAGCGGGCGCGTACTGCCCGCGCTGTCCGAAACGATTTCGGCGCGCGCGCAGCGGATGCTCGACAGCCTCGGCGTGGAAGTGTTGAGCGCGACACGTGTCACCGAAGTACGCGCCGACGCCGTGCTGACTGAAGGCGGTGCGCCGCTCGCCAGCGACATCGCGATCTGGACAGCGGGTATCGCGGGGCCGCCAGTATTGCGCACGCTCGACGGCATCGCGGTGAACCGCAACGCGCAAGTGAACGTGAATCGCACACTGCAGTGCACGAACGACGCGAACGTGTTTGGTCTGGGCGATTGCGCGGCCTGCCCCGCCGACAACCCAGGCGCGTTCCTCGCGCCGCGTGCGCAGGTCGCGCACCAGCAGGCGCTGTTTCTCGCGCGCGCATTGAAGTGCCGCGTGGCGGGTGAAGCGCTGCCGGAGTTCATCTATCGGGACGCCGGTACGCTGGTCGGCTTCGGGCGTGAAGGCGCGATTGGCAGCCTCAGCAGCAGCCTGCTGACGCAGCCGGTGTTCGTCGACGGTTGGCTCGCTACTGCCGTCTACAAGCTCATTTATCGGCGCCACGTCATGACACTGACCGGTTTCGCACGCATGGCGCTCGACACGGCGAGCCACTGGCTGCGCAGACGCGTGCATCCGGTGATCCGTCTGCACTGAGCGAAACGAGGCGACTCACGGGTATCGTGAGTCGCCACAGGCCATCGTCCACCGACACCCTTCACCGTGGCGCAATCCGGCGCCTACCGCGCAAGCCACTCTGCATCCCCGTGCAATTCTCCGTTCGATCGAGTCCTCGTGCTCGCTCCCACGCGGCTCGATAAACGCTAGATAACCATCCGCGTGTCATGCGGAAGCCACCATGCGCGTGAAGTACTGCAACCGAGGATGCATGCGCGATATATGACGAAATTGTCATCTTGCTCTCATCTTGAAATCGAGCAGCAAATCGTACGATGAGGCCGTTTCACTTTCGACTCGTACCGTATGCGGCATTTTCAAAGAATGCGAAGCCTGACAATGCGCATCGCCCATTTCGGCGCGGGCTTCCCGGCGCAATGGGAACGGCTTCAGATCGAACGGCCGGTCTCGCTGGCGGCCGCCCTGGTTGTCATTGCGATCAGCTCCCTGGCGTTCTGGTGGAATCAGCCTGACGGGTTGTTCGACGGCGGCCAGCCGTCCTGCGCATCCTCGTCCGCATCCGCATCATTATCCGGGAAGCCGGGTGGCCAGGACGGCGCGTTGTTCACGCGCGGCCTGCTCTCGCTCGAAGTGTTTTCCGCCATGGCGCGCACGTCGCCCCGCCCGTCGAACCCTCTGCCCGCAGTAGATCAGAGCCTGGAGGCATCCCATGCCTCCCTGTCATGCAGTCCCGTCACGCGCATGGGCCGCTGAAAAGCGTCACCGGAGAAAACACCATGCGTATCCTGATCGTCGAAGACGAAATCAAAACCGGCACGTACCTGCGAAAGGGATTGACCGAGGCGGGCTTTACCGTCGACTGGGTGGAAGACGGCGTGACGGGCCAGCATCGCGCGCTGACGGAAGACTACGACCTGATCATCCTCGACGTCATGCTGCCCGGCCAGGACGGCTGGACGGTGCTGAAAAACCTGCGCCGCACGCATTCGACTTCGGTGCTGCTGCTCACCGCGCGAGACGAGGTGGACGACAAGGTGCGCGGCCTCGAAATGGGCGGCGACGACTATCTCGGCAAACCGTTCGACTTCGCCGAACTGCTGGCCCGTGTCCGCAGCATCCTGCGGCGCGGACAAGCCCGCGACGCCGCCTCGTTGCAAGTGTCGAATCTGGTGCTCGATCTGACGCGCCGCAAGGCCACGCGCCAGGGCGACACGATCCTGCTCACGGCCAAGGAATTTGCGTTGCTGTGGCTGCTGATGCGTCGTCAGGGAGAAATCCTGCCTCGCTCGACCATCGCCTCCCAGGTGTGGGACATGAACTTCGACAGCGACACGAACGTCGTGGACGCCGCGATCCGGCGCCTGCGCGCGAAAGTCGACGACCACTACGAACCGCGGTTGATCCACACCGTACGGGGCATGGGCTACGTACTGGAAGAGCGCTACACGTCCCTGCCATGATGCGAAGTCTATTCGCGGCAATGCGTCCGCGCGCGACAGCGCGGATCATGAAGCCGCCCGTGCGACTCCTGCCACGCACCTTGCGCGGCAGGCTGTCGATCCTGTTCGCCCTGTCGACCTCGGCAGTGCTGGTTTTCAACGGCCTGTTGCTGTACCACGGCCTGAAAACGCGCCTCGAAGCGACGTCGGGTCACGAGATGGCCACCACCCTCGCCACGCTGCAAACGCGCCTGCGCACCATGCCCGATCTCGCGACGGTCAGCGCCGATCGTGCGACCTGGCACAACCAGTTGCACGGTCACAAGAACCTCGATATCGCATTGTTCGACACGCGCAGCGCACCGCTCATCCGCACCAGTGGCTATTGGCCGAATGCGGAAACGATGACCGTGCGCGCCGGCGCCGCTCCCGTACCCGTGTCAGCGAGGACACAGCCGCTGCGCTTTCTGGTGGCGACGGCGCCGCTCGGCGACCTGTCCGGCACCGAGGTGCGCGTGGTCGTGCAATACGATGCGACTAGCGAACACGCGTTATTGCGTGCCTACGCGCTCAACGTGCTGTTTGTCATCGCGACCGGGACGCTTGTGAATGCGCTGCTCGCGTGGTCGATCGCCCGTTTGGGCCTGCGGCCGCTAGCCTGTTTGACGGCGCGTGCCGAACGGATTTCCAGCAGCCATCTTGCGCGGCCGTTGCCCGAGCACGACATGCCGGGTGAACTGAAGGAGTTGAGCCGCGCCTTCAACCGGATGCTGGCCCGCCTGCACGAGTCCTTCACGCGCCTCACGCAGTTTTCTTCGGATCTCGCGCACGACATGCGCACGCCGCTCACCAACTTGCTGGCCGAAGCACAGGTGGCGCTATCGCAACCGCGTTCCGCGGATGAATATCGCGACGTGATCGAATCGAGCGTGGACGAATTCCAGCGGCTCGCGCGTCTGATCGACAGCATGTTGTTTCTCGCGCGCGCGGATAGCGGTCACCACCGGCTGACGCTGCAGTCTGTCGACGCGCGCAGCGAGGCGATGCGGATCGCCGGCTACTACGAAACCATGGCTGCGGATGCCGGCGTCGAGATCGTCGTATCGGGCGATGCACACTTTCAAGGCGATGTGCCGCTGGTGCAACGGGCGCTGAGCAATCTGATTTCAAACGCGTTGAGCCACGCGCCGCGCGGCAGTGTTGTCAACGTGCAGTGCGACGAGCGCCGGCGCTATGCTCTGCTGTCGGTGTCGGATAGCGGGGCGGGTATCGCCAGTCCGCATCTGGAGCGGATCTTCGACCGGTTCTACCGGGTCGATCCATCGCGCCATAACTCGGCGAGCGGCACCGGTCTTGGACTTGCCATCGTCAAGTCGATCATGGACGAACATCAAGGCGAATGCAGCGTGGAAAGCGTGGCGCACGTGCGCACCACCTTCAGTCTGCGCTTTCCGAAGCACCCGCCTCATCCCTTTTATCCCTCTCATCCCCCTCATCCGCCTGGTATTTGAGCGAAACGCAGGTCGGCTTGCGTCGGCGATTCGCCGCGAGTCGGGTTACGCCGGGCGGACTTTCAGTCCAGAAACTCTGCCGCCCGCTTGCGCAGCACCGCGCCGAAGTCGTCGAGCCAACCGATCGACAAACGCCAGCTCTGCCAGTACAGGTCGACATCGATCGGCTTGCCGGGCGCCATTTCCACCAGTTCGCCGTTGGCCAGATGCGGGGCGATCATGCGCTCGGGGCACATGCCCCAGCCGAGGCCCGTCACGCAGGCGCGCAAAAAACCGGCGACATGCGGAATCCAGTGCAACGGCGGATCGAGTTCCGCGCGCGTGATGCGGCGCATGAAGCGCTTTTGCAACTGGTCCTTGGGATTGAAGTCGACGCACGGCGTGTGGCGCAAGCTCTCGCGCGTCACGCCGCCTGCAAAGTGACGTGCGAGAAAGTCCGGTGAACAGACCGCCAGATAACGCATCCGCCCAAGACGCGTGGAGCGGCAACCTTGCACCGGCTCGGCTTGCGTAGTGACCGCGCCTTGCACGCTGCCGTCGCGAATCCGCTCCGCCGTATGGTCCTGATCGTCGATTACCAGATCGAGCAACATCTCCCGCTCTACGCAAAATTGCGCGACCGCATCGATAAACCAGGTGCCGACGCTGTCGTCGTTGACGGCCACGCGCAGCGCCGGCCATGGTTCGACCAGCGCGCCGGGCAGCGCCGGCAGGCGGCCGGTCAACTCCGCTTCCAGCAATTGCACGCGTTCGGTGTGCCGGCACAGCAGCGCGCCCGAAGTGGTCGCGACGCAGGGCTGGCCGCGTTTCACCAGCACGCTGCCCACGCGCTCTTCGAGCAGCTTGACCCGCTGCGACACCGCGGACGGCGTCACGTTCAGTTCGCTGGCGGCGCGGTCGAACGAGCCGTGACGTACCACGGCGGCCAGCGCGTCGAGCAACGCATAATCGAGCATTAGCGTTCCTTAATCGGCGTTAAGTAAATTAGCTTCTCTTATTCCAAGCGAACCCGCAGACTAGCCCCGTTCGCTTCTCCCGTCTACTGGATCGATTATGAACTGGCTGTCTTTTTCCCATGGCGCCGCTTTGTGCGCATCCCTGATCGTCACCATCGGCGCGCAAAACGCCTTCGTACTGCGTCAGGGCATCATGCGTTCGCACGTCGGCAAGATCGTCGCGCTGTGTGCGCTGTCGGACTTCATTCTGATCGGCGCGGGCGTCGGCGGCGCATCGGTGCTGGTCGAGCGTTATCCGGTGTTCGTGCACGCCATGCTGTATGTCGGGCTCGCCTATCTGGCGTGGTTCGGAGTCAACGCATTGCGGCGCGCGGTGCGGCCGGAACACGCGGTGCTGGAAAGCGACGGCGGTGGGGCGGCACCCGTGCAGCGCGCCGTACCGATCATTCTGATGACGCTCGCCTTCACGTGGCTCAATCCGCACGTGTATCTCGACACGTTCCTGCTGATCGGCACGGCCGGCGCACGCGAACCCGAAGGCGCGCGGGTTGCCTTCGCGCTGGGCGCGATGGCGGTCAGCGGAATCTGGTTCATCGGGCTGGGTTACGGCGCGCGCGCCCTCGCGCCGCTCTTCAAGCGGGCGACGGCCTGGCGTGTGCTGGATGGCGCGATCGGCAGCATGGTGTTGCTGCTCGCGGTGACGCAACTGCGGTGAAGGCCGGGTTACCCGTGACTGTCGATCCAGGCGCGCGCCCATTCCAGACCTGCGCGTTGCGCTTCTTCTTCAGTATCGAAGTGGGCGAGAATGCCCGACGCCTCGATCAGCTTGCCGGCTTGCGTAATGGTTCCGCTCGCTCCATACCGCTCGGGCTGCAATATGCCCTCCTGCTGCAGGATGGCATGCCCCCAGACGGTGTAGCCGTGATAAGTCTCGGATTCCATTAGCGCATGACCTCAGCCGTAGCACCGCGGGAATCCACACGCAATACATTGCCCTCCGGCGTTATCTGCCGTGGAATCTCGGTCATGTCCGGTACGTGCACGGGCACGTTTTCTCGCGTATCCGCCTTCGCGGCGAGCTTCGTAACTGCTGCCGGCGCTGCCGGCGAACGCCGCGCATGCACCGCCACGGCATGCGGACCAACGTGTCTGCCCGCTGCCGGCTTGCGTGCTCCAGCCGGGCGGTGCGGCATGCTCGCTCGCGCTTCTGGCGGGTTCCAGATCTCGACGTAGTGCTCCGCGGCGATTCCCGTCGAAGCCACCGTGAGCAGCATTGCGCCCAAGCCGAAAATTCGAAACATGATCTCTCCGTATGCTCTTTCGCGCGGTTCACGCCCGGCGTGAAGAATATCGCGAAATAGTACCTGCTCGCCGTGACGAAACGCACTGCGAGCTACTGTACATCCATACAGGTATTTGCGCAATCGGATGAGTGTGCGAACTTTTCAAGCTTGTGAAAAACGCGTCCGGATCAGATGGGTTTGTCGCTCGCCGGTTTGCCGAAACGGGTCGGCGCTTTCTCGCCGTCTTTTTCGAAGTCGCTATAGGTCCAGTCGAATTTCGCGGTCGACGTCGCGAGCGAACGGCTCACTCCAATACCGTATTCGGTCAGATACGTACGACGCGTCTTGTTCTGGATGATGCCGTCCTTGGTGTCCTCGCAGTCGAAGTCGATCGCCTTGCCGGTAAGCGTGGCATTGACCTGCGAAGCCGGATAGTAGTGGCCCGTGTGACAGCGCGACACGGTCGTGCGGAAGTTGGTGATCTGCACCGTCGTGCCGACCTTGAAGGTTGTCGCGTACGTCGTATCTTCCTTCGGCGCATCGAACGCGAACTGGTTGTTGTCGCTGTCATGCACGACGAACGGAATGAACGCCATTGTCTGCGAGTAGGAAGCCGTCTCCTGTTTCAGGCTGTACACGTTCAGGTACGAAAGGCTGAACGTCGCGCCGCTCGGTACGTCGTTAGACGACGTCTCGAGCACCTGCTGGACCAAACCCGTGTCCTTGGCGTTGATCAGTGTGGCTTTGAAATCGCTCTTCATCGCGACGGCGCCGACGTGCCCTGACAGCGTGCCCGACATCGTCAGAATCTTGAACGGCAGCGTGTGCTCGCCTGGAGCGGGCAGTTTGTCGCGCACCCCGGAAGGCAACGATTCGATGCTGAAATGCGTTGCGAGATACCCCGGCTTGTCCCGGGCTATGTCCTTGACCGGCACGAACTGGGCGCACCCGGACAACAGGGCGATGGACACCAATGACACGCCGGTCAGCACGCTGGTCTTCTTGATCTGCATACTCTTTCAATCCCCTATCGACTTATCGCAACCCGAGTGTTCCCGTGCCCGTCGGCTAACGCGCCGCAAGATGGGCGTGCCGATCTGCATATCGGCGTCCGGGAATGAATCTTTAGCGCGTATTCGGTTCGAGCGTGAGGATTCAGAGAGTCGACGGACAAGCTATCCGACAACCCACGCCCACGCCGCCCGCAGGCGACGCGCGCGGTTTTCGAAGAGATAGGAGGCAATCAACGCCAGGAGACCGGAAATAGCACCCGTCACGATGTGCTCGACATACGGGATGCGGTAATGACTCGCGTGCGAATAAGCGTCGCCTATCGTCGTCAGAACGCCGACGACAAGCGCATTGCCGTATCGATGCGTGTAGAGCTTCGCCGCAGGTGTGAAGGTCAGGAGTACGGCGAGGAGTCCGGTGAGCAGACCAGTATGGAATGCAATTGCCCAGTGGGCAAAACTCATGACATTGCCCCAACTCCCTGGCATGCAGGTCATGCACGCGCTGGTCGGCTGCCAGAAACGCTGGATAAAGAGCCTGGCGCGGCGCTTCCACTCGGTTGACATGATGTTTCCCCACCGATGCCGTTGACATGGCCGACGCCGCCATGCGTTTCGTTGGAGCGGTGTCCAGACCGTTTAACCAGATTGCCGTCAACGTCATGGATGCATGAAATCCGCAAGCCGTCGAGGCCGGGCGAGAACGCCCGCATGGTCGAATACTACACCGCGACTGGACGGCCGGCGTTAGGTCCGGAACCAGAATCCGGCGCTTGCGTTTATCGCTGCGACTCTGCAGCCGGGTTTGGCGACATGGGTTTGGCCACATGCGCTTGGCCACATTTCCTGCTTGGCGGAAAAACAGCCAGGCGCTAGCGCGTGGCTACGCGCAACCAGAATCCGCGCACCGTGCGGTCCGCAAAAAGCTAAAAACTCATTGCAAACCCGAGCGACACACCGTGCACGTTGTGTCCGAACACGTATCGCACCATCGCGCGAGTGCGAGTGATGAAGATCGGATATTTGCTGCTATCGAGTTCCAGTCCGACGCCCAACGACGTGAGGTCGTTGAACCCCAGCACGCCGGCGCTGTCGCCAAAGTAGTGGGAATAAGCGGCTTCCAGCACATAGCGGATCGGCCGGTCCAGTGCATGCCAGCCGGTAGGCGCGCGCCAGCGGGTCCACAGGCTCACTTGCTGCGCCATGGCCGAACCCTGAACGGCCTCCGACGAACCGCCGAAGCTGCGCAGGTAGATGTCGGTGGCACGCAATTCGGCATCGATTTCATAGTTCTCGCGGTAGTGCTCGTAGTCGAGCATGAGTGAGCCACCGTAGCCGTACGCGTCAAGCGAGCCGTTTTCGAGGAATTGCAGGTTGCGGTCAGTGACGTGATTGAAGATGGACTGCCCCACTTTCAGATCGCTTGAAACACGTCCAATCGTGCCATTCAGGATCGGACGGAACACCAGTTCATCCGTGATCCGGAAATCCCAGCCGATGCCCACCGTGCCGCTGAACGTGTTCCATCTTGTCGGCACCGCACGCTGCTCGGCGCCATTCGTAGCGATAAAGATAGGATCGTAACGACTGTAGGCGAGCGTGCCCTCCAGGTACAACGGGACGGATTTGCTGATGGTGAAACCGCCGCCAAACTGCGTCTGACCGAAACCGGGATTGCCGGTGGTGCCGCTATTGACCGACAGGTTACTGGTCGTAACGTCCGGAACCGTTGTGTAGGTCATGATCGCGAGCACGGCGTTGGCATGTTGCTTCACATCGCCGCCGACCACGGTATTGCGCGTCGATTGGCCCGGCCCGGCCTGTGCATTCGACAGACAGGGCAACAGGGTGAAGGCCAGGGCGGCGCACGCCGATGACGCGCCGCAGGACCAATGCATCCGGAGCGCGGGCATGGTCAAACGACCTCGTCATTTGTCTGCGCGATTGCAAGCTGCCACACAGCGTACCGAACGCACATGACCCACTCCTGTCGATCTGATCGCTTTGTTTGTCTTCCACGAGACTGGCATTGCGTGCCAGTACAACACTTCCGGACAACCGATCTGGCGCGAGACGACCGCGCCACCTTTCGCGGCACTTCGAGTGGATTACATTGAGAGCCGCCCAATTGTATCGTTGATACGAGGCGATACTTTTCGGCGAAGTTCTACTGTAGTCGGTGAAGATGGTTGAGCGACAGCGGTGACTGCCGATCTGCGACCGGCGGAAACAGTCAAACTACTTCGTTCTCTCGCCACGAGATAGTGGCAGGGGCCATTTTCAAACTGTATGGACCGCCGGTGCCGGCCTTCGAGTTCAGCCATCGCTTCACGGTCTGCCCGTGGCATGGGCTTGCAGCGGACCCTCATTGGTATCGAATGACTGCGGTCCGTGGCGCCTTGCCAGGAAGAATGCTGGGCGCTTTGTTCTGGTGGCGCTTCAACACTATCTTCTGGAGCCGGCCAGACTTCGTCCTCCTGAAGACCCGTCCGAGTCATTCAGATGCGATCCACCTCCCTCCCGTTACAAACCCTCTTCGGCCGATCGTCGAGGACGATCATGAGACCGACCGCGACCTTTAAAAACAGCGCTCCTTCAGCCAATGAGATCGGCGCCTGTCGTAAGAACAATTTTTCCGAAGTGTGTACCGGAATCGATCAGCTCGTGAGCGCCGCGAGCGTCGGCAAGCGCAAAAGTCTGGTAGACAACCGGCTTGATCCTGCCGCTCTCGATGAGCGGCCAGACCTGCCGCTCCAGTTCATTGATGATGGTCGCCTTGTCCGCGGACGTGCGTGATCGCAAAGTCGAGCCCATATGCGTCAGACGCTTCGTCAACATCGGCACGAGGTTGAGATCCTTCGCCGGCCCCTTGATCACGCCCACCTGGAGGATCCGCCCAACCATCGCCGCGGCGTCATAATTTCTGGCCACGTAGTCACCGGCAATGATGTCGAGGATCACGTCGGCGCCTCGTCCGTCGGTAGACCGCTTCGTTTCGGCGACGAAATCGTCCTCGCGGTAATTGATCGCGACGTCCGCACCCAACGCCAGGCTCGCCTCCCGATGCGCCTCGGAACCCACCGTCGTGATGATTTTCGCAGCGCCGAATGCCTTCGCCAGCATGGTCGCCGTGGCGCCGATACCGGACGCACCGCCATGGATCAGCACCGATTCGCCGGCAACCAGCTTGCCGCGCTGGAACAGGTTCAGCCATACGGTCATAAACGTTTCGGGCATCGCCCCCGCTTCCACCAACGTCAGGCCTTTGGGAATGTGCATCGTGTTGCAGGCGTGCGCGACCGCGTATTCTGCGTAGCCACCACCGGGAATCAATGCACACACCAGTTCGCCGATCTGGAATTGGGACACGTCGGAGCCTAGTGCAACCACCTGACCTGCCACTTCCAGCCCCGGAATGTCCGACGCGCCGGCGGGCGGATCATAAAGCCCCTTGCGCTGGAAAACATCTGGGCCGTTCACGGCCGCCGCGTGGATGCGAATCAGAACCTGATCGGAGGCCGGCATCGGAACCGGGCGCGTAGTCGGCACGAGGACCTCAGGACCTCCGGGCTGTTTGATCTCGATGGCCGTCATCGACGACGGTACGCGAAAAGTTGAAGCAGACATGGATACCACCCCTTCTATGGATGAGGCTCGTTTAATCCGGGAGGATCAGCGAACGAGCAACGCCTGAAATCAGTATAGGCCTCGACATTGATGAATTCGCGCAGCATTATTCACACTGACAGATGCAAATTTGCATCAGGAGAGCAGCACGATGAACTGGGATGACGCGCGAGTGTTTCTCGCGGTGGAGCGCGAAAAAACGCTCCGTGGAGCGGCCAGGACACTCAATCTCGATCAGGCCACGGTCGGCAGACGGATTGCGGCACTGGAGCACGCCCTACGTGCAACGCTCTTCCTGCGCACCTCTGAGGGTTACGCGTTGACCGCCGCAGGGGAGGCAGCGCTGAAATCGGCGGAGAAAATGGAGCACTCCGCACACGAACTCGTCAGACGAACTCAAGGTACGGATACGCGCCTTGCGGGGGATGTAAGAGTCACCAGCACCGACTCGATCGCGCTCGAATTCCTGTTGCCCGCCATCGAACGCCTGCATGCCGCGCATCCCGAAGTGCGCGTCCTGCTCGACACGTCGACGCGCATGCTGAATCTGGCAAAGCGTGAAGCGGATATCGCGGTCCGCTCAGTCAGGCCGGATAATCCCGATCTTGTTGCGCGGCGCCTCGCTCGCTGGCCGATGGCGCTCTTTGCATCGAACGCTTATCTGGAGCAGCACGGCAAGCCGGTTGCCGGCTCCGCATTCGCGGGCCACGATCTTGTCGTCTATCAGGGAAGCTGGACAGGTAGTCGCTCACCGACGCTTGCTGGCGCTCTTGCTGGCGAACCGATACATGCCGGGCGCATTGTATCGACCTTCAATTCCAGCCTGATGCTGCGTACCGCGGTAAAGGCCGGCCTCGGCATCGGTGAGCTTCCGATACATCTGGCTGAACACGACGGCCTCGTCCAGCTATGGCCTGAACCCGCACGTGGGGCGGTCTACGAAATCTGGCTCGTCACGCATCAGGACCTTCGGCATACCGCGCGCATCGCAGCGATGATTGACGGCATCGTCTCCGCATTCGAAGATCACACAACCCACACGAGATAGCCATCCACGACCTGGCTCCGGCTCCGGCGTCGGCGTGTCGCGTTACGTGCCCGAGCGGCCATTTTATGCAAACCGTCAGCCCTTCAATGCACCACCGCGCAACACCGCGGCCGTCGCCGTTTGGCACGACAAAACTCCTTTAGCCGCGGCTCCTTCAAAATACTTTCGTAATTTCCGTCTTGCTTTCGGAAGGGCATCGCGCCGTGGGTCCAGCACCTTCCAGATGGTGCACCTATCACGAGTGCGTCGGAATCGTCGCCCACTTCCGCAGGTAGGAGAGAACGGCAATGAAGCGCTCAAATCGACGTGCCGCAATGATCACGGCCACCCTGGCAGCGTTGATGTCTGCAACGTATGGTCAGATCACTTTCGCCGCCACCGACGGCGAGCCCGCTCATGAAGCAAGCATAGCGACCACGACGGGGTACGACGCGGCGGCGCCCTGTAAAGCGCAGGCGAGCAATGCGAATTCCCCGCTCACCCTGGTCGTCCAGCCTCCCGCAGGCGGCACCATGCGGCTCACGTATGTTCCGGCTGACGGTTGGAAGCTCGACGCCGCAGATGCGGCGCCCAAGGCGGCCAAGGGCCGGGTCACACCAGTGGGAACGTCGCGACGTGAGGATAACCGAGGTACGAGCCAGCCGATCACCGTGTTTATCGACGGCCCGACCGGCTATACCTACATCTGGAGACAGGATCAGGGCTGGACGTTTGCCGGCCGGGTCACGGACCGGATTCAATGAGCGATGCGCAGGATAGAGACTTGATGGGCCACGCCGATGGGACAATCCGGCTAAAGTCTCGCCCTCAGCGGTAGGGCTACCGAGGAATACATATCGCACGAAACCCCGCTGCAATGCGGGGTTTTTCGATTTTGCGATGCGGCATTAGTGTCTGTGCCGGTGCAGCCAGCCCATGTGGTGCGAATCAAGCCAATGGGTCATTCCATCCGCAGGGTGATCACGCCTGTATCGTCGCGCAACCATCAACACAGCCGCCAACACGACCGCCAGGCCGACAACGAAGTAGATCATGGACTGAGTCATGGTAGCCTCCTTATCAGGTCGCGACCATCCTTATATTGTAGGTCAGTGATTACCGAAATGGAGTGCGGTGCAAGCGCACGATTTCACCGCTTGCATCAACACGCGAGCTTGCGTCGATACACGGCGTTGGCTGCCATTCGGAATTCCGACCGACCTCCACGGCACCGTGTGGTGCTCTGACGAAACATTGCTCATGCTCAAGAATCTCTGGTACGTCGTCGCCCCTTCCACGCAACTGACCGACGCGCTGATGCCGGTGCGACTGCTCGGCCAGCCTTTCGTCGCGTTTCGTGACGCTACAGGCCAGCCGCGCCTGCTCTCCGACATCTGCGTGCATCGCGGCGGCTCGCTGTCGGCGGGCGTCAAAGTCGGTGAGACAGTTCAATGTCCCTATCACGGCTGGCGCTTCGGTGGCGACGGCGTCTGCACCCACATCCCCGCGCAGCCCGACTTGCGGATTCCCGCCAAGGCACGTGTCGACGCATATCCCGTGCAGGAACGCTTCGGCTGGATCTGGGCGTTCATCGGCGATCTGCCGGAACATGAACGGCCGCCGCTGCCTGCGCTGGATTGGGTCGATGATCCCGCTGTGCGCGTCGTGCGCGGCCATTTCGACTGGGACGCCAGCTGGGACCGGGTGGTCGAAAACGGTCTGGACTTCGCACACGCGCCATTCGTTCACGGTTCGACGTTCGGCGACCCGGATCACCCGGAGATCGCCGCGTTCGACATTGAAAGCCACGAATGGAGCGCGATCGCGCGAATGACGATGCGCCGCCCGGTTCGCAGCGGCTGGCTGCGCCGCAAGCCGACCGGCGAACATGTCGAGGTCGCGACGACACCCGGCTTCCACCTGTCCGGACCGTGCGCAACGCTCGAACTGAAGCCGCGCGACGGCTGGACGATCCATATCGTCTCGGCACACGTCCCCGTCGACGCGAACCGCACGCGCACCTGGTGGATGATGGGTCGCACCTTCCTGCGCTCGCCGCTGTTCGACCGGAACACCATCGCGCGCAATCTGCGGATTTTCGAACAGGATCACGAAGTCCTGAAGCGCGTGCGTCCCGAGCGCGTGCCGGATACGTGGCAGCAGGAAGTGTCGGTCAAATCCGACGCCTTGCAGATCGCGTTTCGAAAGCGCGTGAAAGAACTCGAAGCGCGCGGCTGGCGGATCGACGAAGAACGGCTGGCGCGCGAGTACACGGGGCGCGTCGCGTGCGCGGTGCCCGGTCCGGCGCGCCGCGAGGTGGTCAGCTGGGCAATCGATGCGATTCCGTTGCGCCCCGCTTCATCGCGCGACGCGGATAGCCAGAACCGTCAAACGGAAACCGCCTGAAGGCGGGTGCGGCATTGAACGAATTTCGTGAGCCAAACCGAACCCGTTGACCGCGCGCCGTGCGTCAGTCGAAACGAAAAAGGCAACTGGGCTACAGGAGTTGCGGACACGCGCCATTTGGCAGAAGTCGAAGCAGTTCGCAGCAGCCCGATCCAGACCGGGACAAGCTCCGTGCTCCAATGATTCAGAAGCAACAGAACCCCGCCCCGGTCAACGGCGCCCTACTCCACCGTAACGGACTTCGCCAGATTTCTCGGCTTGTCGACATCGGTCCCACGCGCGCACGCCGTATGGTAAGCAAGCAACTGCAACGGCACCACATGCAGAAGCGGTGACAACGGCCCATAGTGCTCCGGCATTCTGATGACGTGAATGCCGGGTTCACTGCCGATGCGCGTGTCGGCGTCGGCGAACACATACAGTTCGCCCCCACGCGCCTTCACTTCCTGAAGATTCGACTTCAGCTTTTCGAGCAGCGTGTCGTTCGGTGCGATCGTCACGACCGGCATCGCATCCGTAACAAGCGCCAATGGCCCATGCTTCAACTCACCGGCCGGATAAGCCTCCGCATGAATGTACGAAATCTCCTTGAGCTTGAGCGCTCCTTCCAACGCGATCGGATAGTGCGAACCGCGTCCGAGGAACAGCGCGCTTTCCTTCCCGGAAAACTTCTCCGACCACGCGATGATCTGCGGCTCCAGCGCCAGCACGGCGTTCAACGCAGCCGGCAGATGGCGCAACTGGCGCACATAGTCGGCTTCCTGCGCGGCGCTCACCGTGCCGCGGATCTTGCCCAACGTCGCGGCAAGCACGAACAGGCCGACCAGCTGCGTGGTGAACGCCTTCGTGGATGCCACACCGATCTCGCGGCCCGCGTGCGTATGAAACGACAGTGACGTGAGTCGCACCATCGCGCTAGTCGCCACGTTGCAAACCGACAGCGTATGGGTATGCCCCAGCGACTGCGCATGCTTCAAGGCTGCGAGCGTGTCGGCCGTTTCGCCGGATTGGGAAATCACCACCACCAGCGCCTTCGGATTGGGCACCGAATCCCGGTAGCGGTATTCGCTGGCGATTTCGACCTGCGTCGGAATCTTCGCGATCGATTCGAGCCAGTACTTGGCCGTCAGTCCCGAGTAATAGCTCGTACCGCAAGCGAGAATCAACAGGCTGTCGATATTCGCAAACACGTCCGCCGCCTGTTCGCCGAATAGCGAGGCATCGAGCGACTCGCCTTGCGGCACCGTGTCGGCGATCGCGCGCGGCTGCTCGAAAATTTCCTTCTGCATGAAATGCCGGTACGGCCCGAGTTCCACGCCGCCGCCATAGGCTGCGACCGTGCGCACTTCACGCCGCACGTCGGCGCCTTCGCGGCTCACGACCCGCACGCCTTCAAGCGTCAACTCGCACACGTCGCCCTCTTCCAGGAAGATGAAGCGCTCGGTCTCGCCGGCCAAAGCCAATGCGTCGGAAGCGAGAAAATTCTCGCCTTCACCGAGGCCGACGACCAGCGGCGAACCTTGCCGCGCGCCCACCACGAGATGCGGATGAGCCTTGTGCTCGACCGCGATCGCATACGCGCCGTCCAGCTGCTTCACCGCTTCGCGAACCGCCTCGAACAGATTGCCGCGATACAGGCTATGCACGAGGTGCGCGACCACTTCGGTGTCGGTCTGCGAAACGAACACATAGCCCTTGGCGCGCAGCATCTCGCGCAACGGCTCGTAGTTTTCGATGATGCCGTTGTGCACCAGCGCCAGTTCGTCCTTGGAAAAGATCGGATGCGCGTTGTCCGTGACCGGCGCGCCGTGCGTCGCCCAACGGGTGTGCGCGACGCCCGTGCCGCCTTCGAGATGCGTCTCGCGCGCCTGCGTATCGAGGTCCGCGACCCGCGCGGTGCTGCGCGCGCGGCGCGGACCGGCCGCGGCCAGCACGGCGACGCCGCACGAGTCGTAGCCGCGATACTCCAGACGACGCAGTCCTTCGATCAGAACCGGGACGATGTTGCGTTGCGCTACCGCGCCGACAATGCCACACATAAAATTGCTTTCCCACGAGATGTTGTATCGGATGGGGCGAGCCGCCCCGGATCGAGCTGAGCCTCAGGCGTAACCGGCAGGATTGGTCGACTGCCAGCGCCAGTGGTCCGCGCACATACGTTCGATGCCGTACTGCACGCGCCAGCCGAGCAGCTTTTCAGCGGCGGCCGGGTCGGCGAAACAGGACGCCACGTCGCCTGGACGGCGCGCCACGATTTCATAAGGCACCGGTCGCGCCGACGCCTTTTCGAACGAACGCACCACGTCCAGCACGCTATAGCCCTGCCCCGTGCCGAGATTCACGACGAAGCTCGCATCGCGTTCGACCAGCGCGTCGAGCGCGGCCAGGTGTCCGCGCGCGAGATCCACCACGTGGATGTAATCACGCACGCCGGTGCCGTCCGGAGTGTCGTAATCGCCGCCGAACACCCGCAGCTTCTCCAGCTTGCCCACCGCCACTTGCGCGACATACGGCATGAGGTTGTTCGGAACGCCGCCCGGATCTTCGCCGATCAGACCGCTTTCGTGCGCACCAACCGGATTGAAATAGCGCAACGTGGCGATACGCCACGACGGATCCGACACTTCCAGATCGCGCAGCACCTGTTCGGCAATCAGCTTGGTCTGGCCGTACGGATTGGTGGCCGACAGCGGAAACGATTCGTCGATCGGCGAGGTCTTCGGCACGCCGTACACGGTGGCCGACGAACTGAACACGAACTGCTTCACATTGCGTGCACGCATGACCGCGAGCAGCGTCAGCAGACTGCCGAGATTGTTGTCGTAATACTCGATCGGTTTCGAGACCGACTCACCCACCGCTTTGAGCGCCGCGAAGTGAATCGCGCCGGTCACGGGATGGGCGTCGAAAATGCGTTGCAACGCGGCTTCATCGCGCGAATCCGTTTCGTAGAACGCCACGCGCTTGCCGGTGATCTGCTCGACGCGCTGGAGCGATTCGCGGTTGCTATTGACGAGGTTATCGACCACGACCACGTCGTAGCCGCCGTTCAGCAATTCGACACAGGTATGCGAGCCGATAAAGCCGGCGCCGCCGGTTACCAGAATCGTGCCTTTCAAAGCCATGCGAAAATCCCCTTTATATCGATTCAACTCGAGCGGCTCGACCGCTCAGTGCCGCTCATTGCCGCTCATTGCCGCTCATTGCCGTTCGGCCGGACCCACGCCGACGGTTGCGAGTCCGCCGTCCGTCACGTAAGGCACGATCCCGGCTTCGGTAATACGCGCGGCAGTGGCGGCCGCGCATGATTCGTCGGCGGGATCGCAGTAGTCGATGGCGAGCACCGGCAGCCTGTACTGATCGCGGATGATCGCGGCCTGCTTCAACAGCCAGTCGCGATCGGCCTGCGGCACGTCCGTATAGCGCTGCTTGCCTGCGTCCCAACCGCGATACAGCGATTCGAACGCCACCACGTAGGCGAGATCATGGACCTGAGGCAACACCTCGAAGCCGCGGTTGAAGATCAGCTTCGCGCGCGGATAACGCGTCTTGATCGCACGGATGACCCGCACTAGCCCCGCTTCCTGCGCGGCTCGCGTGGCGTCGGTTTTGGCAATCAGGTGGTAGGAGTCGAGCGTATCGAGGAAAAAGCCGCGATAGCCTTTTTTCCATAGCGGCGCGATTACCTTGTCCACGAAGAACGCCGGCCAATCGGCCGCCGTCTGATCGACCACATGCGAAGCCCACGCCTCATTGACACCCGGCATCCACGCTGACGGCATCGCGCTGTAATACGAGCGATGCGGGTTCACCTCACCCACGCTCACATAGGCGAACCACGCCGGATGCGCCTTCGCATGCGCACGTGGATCGAAGCGCGCGTCGGGTTCGATCACCACGACGTCGAATGGCGCCAGGTCTTCGACGGGCGGATTCGCGCCGTAGTACAGCGCCACCGAAGGCCCCACTGGCGCGTTCGCCGCGCCCTGCGCGTGCGCCACCGAAGCCAGCGCGCCGAGCGCGGCCATGCGCGCGAGCCGGCTCACACGCCGCAGCAATGCGCGCAAGGGAGAACAACGTCGGTCGTGGTCGTGGTCGTGATCGTGCTCAGGCAAAGCCAGGTCCTCTTTCATGTTGTATGGGCGAAGCCGCCCGCATCAGACCGCGGGCGCTAACTGCCTGACGGCAGGAACGACCACCAGCAGATGCTGTCGAGCGACACCGTCGAGATCGACGGACTGAATCCCGCCTGCTGCGCGGCCGTCCACGCGGTTTGCGCGGTCGAACTCGCCGTGCATGACGACGTGTAGTCGAGCGATCCCGCAAAGAACCCGCTGCGCCCAAGGTTCTGCTCGGTGCTTTGCCACGACTTCAACTGTTGCACCACGGACGTGCTCGTCGACGGCAGGAAGACCTGCTCGGCGATCACGCCGTCGATCAGCCACGGAAACGATACGCCTCCCGTGGTCCCGCCGATAGCCTCTACCGGCGCGGCGTTGGGCACCAGCGCGAGATCCGGAAAACGGTCACGCAGTTGCTTGACGAGATCGAGCCCGCCCTGCGCACACGTCGCATCGCATGGAGCGGCGGACGAACTGGCGCCGTGTCCGACGATCTCGAAGTTATCCAGCATGAACCCGTCGACACCGGTTGCCGCAAGACGCGCCGCCACGTAGTTGACGATCAGATTCTGATAGTCGGCGTTGGCGGGGTTCATCCAGTATTCCTGGTAGCCCTGATATTTGCTGATTTGCGCCGAGGTATTCGCGCCGCACGACACGAAGCCCGAGGGCACCGTGTTCCAGTAAGTCCGCGATTTCTCGCAAGCGCCGAAATTCAGATAGCTGAGGACTTTCGCGCCATTCGCCTTCAACGCCGCGATCTGCGCGGCGGAAAAGGCAGGCGTGCCCGTGCCCGGATCCGCGTCGATCACGATCAGCTTGAACATGGCCGCGGCCTGCCCGATGTCGATCGCGCTGCCCCACCCGTAATAGACCGCCCAAACCGGCGAGACCGGCAACGCGCGGGCGGACGAGATCACCGGCGCGGGACTCATCGGTTGGGTGGTGGTGCCGGTATTGGTATTCGCGTTCGTCGAACCTGTTGAACCGATCGAGTTGGTCGAGTTGGTCGAGTTGGCGGCGTTAGTCCCACTGCCGCTCGCCGGCGACGCCGATGCCGCAGTCGAGCCACCCGAGCCGGACGCACCGCCCCCGCCTCCGCCGCAAGCGGCCATCAAGCCGGAAGCGGCGACGACGGCAGCCGTGCTGATCCATCGGCGCGCTACACGATCGCTAGAATGGGCATGGAAGGCAAGGCGCGCGCGGGCGGCCCGCAAAAGCGGGCCAAGGTGATACTGATGCATGGTGGAATCCGGAGTCGAACGGTGTCAGCCTGAGGGTTCGGGCGCGCCGGCTCGACTCGCGAAGCGCGCCACGTTCTCACCGTTTTGCAACAGCAGGCCGAGCGCGAGGCTGAGTCGAAAACAGCAACGCCTTTTTCTTCAACCCCGCAACATATACGTTTCGTATTCCAAAGACATGAATTTGCGGTCGAGCACCTTCACGGCTGCCACCACCACGACCAGCAACGCCAGTGCAAATCCGTAGCCGTAGAAGTCCGGCCCGAGTCGCAGCGTAATGCCCGTGAACAGTCCGTTCAGCACGACGAATGCGCCGGTGAGCCGCAGCACGACGCGCCGCCCGTCGAGATAGAAGAACACGTTGAGCAGGCCCAGCAGCAGCACCTGCAAGCTCGCCGACACCACGTCGACGACCAGCAGCGGCATATACAGCGGCGAAATGCCGAGCGAGCCCAGCACGCGCTCGCCGAAGGCGATGATCAGCAACAGCACGACTGCCTGCACCTTGATGATTTCGTACAGACCGGCACGCACGCTGCCCACCATCATGTCGCGCATTTCGTTGATATGGCGCAGGGTCGCGCCGCTGCGCACCGCGTCGTAGAAGGCGTCGTAGTACTCGACGAAATCCGCCTCGATACGCACGAGGAACGTCGCCATGCCGGGCATCACGCACACGTAGGCGATAAAAATCGGAATGTCGTAAATCACCGAGGCGCGCAGCGGCCCGATGACCGCGGCGCCCGTACCCGGCGCATACCAGAACATGAACTTGTCGAGCCACACGCCGATGTTGAACAACAAGCCGACCAGCGCCAGGCTCGGATAGGCGAAGCGCCGCTCGAACACTTCAAACGAAACGAAACGCTCGCTGCGGTAATTGCGGTAGATGAGGCCGGACAATCCGGCGAGCAGAACGATGTGTCCCGCCACGAAGCCGCCGAGCAGACCAACGAGTCCATAGCCGTTCAACGCGAGCGCGAGGCACACCACGCACGCATAGCCCACGGCGAACACCAGCAGGATTTGCCGATACTGCTTCACGCTCGACAGGAAAATCACGGCGATCCAGATATTGCTGACCACGACAAAACCCGTGATCATCAGCAAGCGGTAGATCAGCGGCTCCGCGCGGAAGCCCACCAGCATCGCGATCACCGCGACCACGCTGGCGAGAATCGACGACACCAGCACCACGCCGTTATAGTTCGACAGCACGAGGTCATCGCGCTTTTCGAACAGGCGATCGGAAATGAACCGCGTGAACGACAGTTGCAGCGGCCCGGTCAGAATCAGACTGAGCGCGATCAGATACGTGACCGACACCTGAAACTGCACGATCGCGAAGGTCGGAATCACCGAGGTGAGACTGATCAAGCCGATGATCAGGATGCCGAAGATCGACAGGATCAGCGGTCCGGAACTGATCAGGCCCGCGTACGCATAAGCGCGCGCCACGCCCGCGAGCGTGTCGCGGCGCATGATCTTGCGCAATTCGAAGCCAATACCCGCCATCAGCGTGTCTCCTGCGATTGAACGGGCTGCACCGGCTGCACGCGCGGCTCGGCCTTGGATTGATTGCCATGGTGCATCGGGCAGCGCGCCGCGTCGGCGGCCTTGCCGTTGCGCTCGCGATCCGGCATGGCGGCAAGGCGCTCATACAGCGTGCGATAGCGGTCGATCATCTGCTTCTTGGTGTAATAACGGCGCACGCGCGCCAGTCCTGCCTGCTGCGCGGCATGCCAGCGGGTCTCGTCGGCGAGCAGCGACAGCACCGCCTGGGCGAATGCCGCCGGATCCGCGAGTTGAACCACCATGCCGGCCGAACCCAGCGCGCGATCTTCCGGATCCATGCCTTCGATCAGTTGACGGCACGAACCCACATCCGTCGTGATGGCCGGCACGCCGGCCGCGAAACCCTCCAGCACCACCAGCGGCAGCGCCTCGCTGATCGAGGTCAGCGCGATCACGTCGACTTGCGGCAGCATGTCGTCGATACGCTGAAAGCCGAGGAACTTCACATTGCGGCCGAGCCCGAGACTCTCCACGAGCGCACGGCATTCGAGCGCATACGCGGGATCCTCTTCTTCCGGTCCGATGATCCAGCCTTCGAGATCCGGCATGGTGCGCGACGCAATGAAGATCGCGCGAATGAAAGTCTTGATGTCCTTGATCGGCACGACGCGCCCGATCAGCGCCACCACGCGGTGCGAACGCGGCTTGCGTTGCGCGACCAGCGGGCCCAGCGCGTCGACGTCGATCCCGTTCGGAATGCATTGCGTACGCTCGGCGCGCGCGCCGTCGGTGACCTGGCGCAAACGGTTCGCTTCGTACAGCGCAACGATGTCGTCCGCGGCGTCGTACGCGAGCTTGCCGATCGCTTCGAAGAAACGCACCCACAGTTCGCGGAAATAGCTGACGCGTGAAATATCGCGTTCGAACACACCCCGGTTATCGCGAATCCACTGGCTTTGCAGCAAGTCGATCTTGCGTTCCTTCGTATAGATGCCGTGTTCGGAGATCAGCAACGGACGGCCCGTGCGGTAATGCATCAGCGCGCCGAGAAAACCGCCATATCCTGTCGATACGGTGTGATAGACACGCGCGGGCAGCAACTGCTCGGCGACGCGCGCGAGTTGCCACAACGGCTTGTGCATGATCCGCACGGTCCAGAAGTAGTCGGTAAACGACGGATCCGTACAGTACTTCTGATACTGATCGACGATGGTGTCCCATGCCGCGCGGCTCGACAGGAACTGTTCCTCGTTCAGCGCGCCGTGCGCGCCGAGCATCGGGATCATGCTCGCCATCAGTTCGCCGGCGTCGTGGGCCTTGCGCGGATCGCGCAGGGCGTCGTGCAAGGCCTGCGAGCGCGCGAACGCGGCGGCGTCGCCAGCCACCGCGCGCGGTTGAAAGTCCGCCACGGCCTGCTCGTACAGGTAGTGCGTTTCGAGATGCACGACGTTGTCCGGCAGCGCATACGCCACGCCGTTGTAGTCCTGTTCCCGGCTGCCGATAAAGACAATCGCGAAGCGCGTCTCGGGATACGAGCGGATCATTTCATTGACCCAGCTCGACACGCCGCCCCGCACGAACGGGAACGTGCCTTCGAGCAGCAGGCAGACATCGGCATCGGCGGCACGCCGGATCGGGAGTTCTTTCATCATGACCAGTACTTCACAACCGGTTTGAGTGTGGGCAACGCGGCAGCATTGCCCAGCGATGCGAGAAGCTGCGAGACACGCGCGTAGTCGCCGCGCAGGAAGTCGGCTTCCGCGAGCCACGGCACCAGCCGTTCACGCGGAAAGCCGAGTTCGAGCGCATGCGCGATGTATTCGTGCGCGGCATTGGGCAACGCGTTCGCCAATGCGAGACGGCCGCGGATCAGCCACAGCGCGGCATCGGTCGGATCGGTTTCTAGCGCCGTCTGCGCATAGCGGTCGGCCTGTTGCAGCGTGTGGCGGTAGACCGCGCCCTGCACCAGGTTCTGGTACACGAGTTCGAAATAGAGCTCGGCCAGCATGCGGTTGAGCGCGTGGCGCTCGGTGTCGTTGCCGGTCACCTCCAGCGCTTTGCTGGTGCGGAAGATCTTCTGCATGATTTCGTTTTCGGCGTGATCCAGCGTGCCGTAAGCGATCAGGCGAATGTCTTCGAGCGGGTCGGCCAGCAACTCACGCAACAGCGTGCCGGTGGTGCGGGTCGGCATGCTCTGGATCGCCACGAGGGCGGACAGGCGGTCGGTCGGCGAGACCTGGGTATTCGCGAGGCGCGCCTGCAGCCGCGCGCCGCCGCCATGCGACACGCGCGACACCAGGTACGTGACGAATTCCGGGCGCGGCACGTCGGTGAGTTGATCGCTCTCCTTGCCGGCCGGAAAGAGCGCCGCCCAGATGCAACTGGTCAGCACCACGAGGCCGCCGAACAGCGGCACGAACGTGCAGGCGAACCACAGGAACAGCAACGACAGCGCCCGCGGCTCGCGATAATTCAGCGGCAACCACAAGCGGAACGCGACCGCCTCGGCGAGTCCGGCCACCGCCTGCAGCGCCAGAAAGCGCAGCAGCGGATCGATCGCGCCGGCCGGTTGCAGCAGGCTCGCGATCGCCAGGTATTGCACGATCACGGCCACCACGGCCGCCAGCACGCTGACGATGAGAGAAAGTGTCTTAGACATCGAGGCCGCTTCGTTTGAGAAGACGCACCAGCGCCGCGCCCGGATCGTCGCCCTCGAGGTGGAGCGTATGAACGCCCACGCGCGCGCGTTCCAGGTCGGTGTTGAACTGTGCCGTCAGGCTGGCTTCGATACGGGCCAGATAGCCGTCGATACCGGTCGTGTCGGTGGCGGGCATCAGATTCACCAGCACCGACTGCCTGGCTGTTTGCACCGGCCACATCACGTCGAGCGAACGACGGCGGCGCATGACGTGCTCGAACAGCGAGTCGCCCTCTTCATCGCGCGGGAACGCCAGCGCGACGAGCGACGACGCCACGCCCGCCTTTTGCTGCAGACGTGCGAGACGGCTCAGATCGAGCGCGAATTCATACGGGCAGTTCGGCACACGGTCGAGAATGCGCTGCACGAATGCCGAATGCTCGACGCCGTCCGCGTAATAGCCGAGCAGCACCAGCAACAGTTGCAGATTGTCGAAATTGAGCGACAGGAACGGCATGCGCTTGACCACCAGCAGCGCGCGCAGCTCGCCGTCCGCCGACACCAGCGGCGCGCAGACCAGGTACTGGCTGACCGGCACGACCGTGTCTTCGTTCTTCAGGTGCGCGACGCTCAGCGTGTTGAGCGCGTGCATCACGAGTTCGTCGTGCATTTCGAGTTCGAATGCGTCGCCGATCCGTGCGATCGCCTCGGCGCCGAGCTTGCCGTCACGCACCGGATACAGCGCCGCGACCTCGATCTGGCAGGCCTGCGCGACGAATTCGAGCAACCCGCTCGCGCCGCCCAGCGGGTGGCCTTCCTTGGCGACCGCCGGCACGGCGAGCGCCGTATCGTTGGAGACGGACAGGCGGCGCAGTTCGGTAATCGAGTCGCGCAGCGTGGTCGGGCGCGAAAGCAGGTCCTTTTCGAGCCGCTCGTGGGACAGCCGCATCAGATAGTGGCTGTTGGTCAATGCGACGAGACGGTCGTTCAGGTAATCGTTCAGCGAGGACGCGCGCTCGGCGCGGCTGCCCCACGTATCGCCGAAGTGCCCGGCGAGAATCGTCTGGATCAGGCCGCCCGCGAAATACAACGCGGGGAACGGGCCGCCATGCGGGTAAAAGAGCGCCCATGCGCCGAGCATAAAAGCCCCGGTCAGCAGGCCGAGCAGGCTGCCGTAGCGCAGCGCTACCAGCAGCGACACCAGCCACAGCCACGGAAAACCGGAGTGCAGCAGCAACGGGTCTTCCGGATGAAGCCAGCGGGCCACGGCCAGTACGACCAGCACGAGCACGACAGTCTCCACGATCGCGAACGGCCGCGCCACCGCGGGCGCCAGAAAGCGGCGCACGCGTCCGAGATTGCCGAACGGATGCGCATGGCGCGGCTTGGATGCGCCCGGGTTGTTTTCCACGGCTGCGGTATTCACGGCCATTTCCTTTTATACAGGTCGGGTTTCAGCTTGCGGCCTGCATGTCAGGCGCAAGCCGAAACCTTGGGAATAAGCTTACTGACGCGCTTGCAACGGCGACAGAACCTTGGCGATCAGCGAGGTCGCCACGCTCGAGAGACCCGAGCGGCTCCAGCCCGTACGCGTGCCCGTCGCGCTCCACACCACGGCGCCGTTCGACACATCGATCAGTTCGAAAGTCACGCCGACCACCGGCTCGCCATCCACGCCGGTCTTGTAGCGCCATTCTTCGACCGCGCCCGAGAGGACATAGCGGGCGTTCTGCGAACGCGCCCATTCCAGCGACTTGTCGCTGTCGGCACGCTGCGTCGTGTCGAACAGCGAATTGCGGTTCGCGTCGGCCGGCGCGATGCGCACGTCGGCGATACCGCCCGCGCGCAGCGTGTTGGCCGCGATCGATTCGGCGCTATGTCCGGCATCCGGCGTTTCAGTGTAGTTGGCGATCGACACCACCGCCACCTTGTCGCCGCGCGCGAGCGCGGGGCCCGAGGTCTGATGCACCGAGCCGCATGCGCTCACCAGCACCGCCAGCGCGGTTGCCGCGACACACCAGGCGCTCGCACGAGCCAATCGTTTAATGCCGTACATGAAGAATTCTCCTTGGGATATTTATGCGAAATCCGGGTCAATAAAACCAGCTATAGCGAGCGCCGATCTGGGTCACCGGCGTACCGAGACGCGAGACGCGCTGATGCGAGAAAAAGAGCGCCGCATGATCGCCGCCGAACACCGTGCCCGCGAGGCCCAGACTGAGCGACGGCCCCCAGCCCTGGAACGAGTCGTGCAATACGCCGACGTCGAGGAACGGCCGCCATGCCCGCGTGTACTGGTCGATCAGATCGTTGCCGAAGCCGAAGAAGACCCCGTATTGCGAGTACGTCTGCGGGATGAACGTCGACGCGCTGACCGGACCGGCGCTCACGGGAATCAGCCGCGAAATCAGGCCGTCGGCCTCGCCGCTTGCGCTGTAGTCGCCATGCGCACCGATCAGCCGCAGCGTGTAGTCGGGATAATTCGTGCGGATGCGATAACCGATTTCACCGGTCGAGAGCACGCCGCTGCCCAGATAGTTGCGCGCCTGGCTATAGAAGCGATCGGCTTCGACCGTGCCCGTGGCATACAGACTCTGCGTCGCGCGGTACGTGATCGTGCCGACCACGTTGTCCTTCATGCCGCCCACCTGCAACGCCTGCGACTCGCGCGCCGTCTGGTTGCGGCCTGCCTTCAAGGCCACCGACAGCGGCGAATTCCTGCCCCACTCCGCAGCCACCGCCACGCTATAGAAACTGTCGAGCGCTTCGCGGCGGCCCACGGTGACCATGAAGGCCGTGTCGTAGGTTTGACGCCGCGCGAAAAATTCCACAGAACGGTCCACCGACGGCACGTTGGTGAGCTGCCCCTGATCCGTGGAGTGCTGGAAGCGCTGCACACCGTTCACGCCGACCATGTACAGATCGGCGATCTTGATGCTGCCCGCCAACGTCTGTTCGATGTAATCGAGCGGATGCTCGACGTAACTGGTTACGGTCGCGTCGAGCGATTGCGGCCACGTCAGCGCGGTCTGCTCCAGACGGCTATGCAACTCCGAATCATAGGGCGCGCCTTCCAGACCCTGGAACGCGAGGTTTTCAGCCGCGCCCGGACGGTCCACCGCGATCGACGCGTCGATACGGTTGTAGATCGGCAAACGCGCGCCTTGCTGGTCGAGCAGACGCTCCATGGCGGGCTTATCGTTCTCGGCGAGCGCGATCGCAATCAGTTGCTCCGAAGGCTGCACGAGGACGTTGGCGTACTGGCGAGCCAGCCAGCGCTTGGCCAACGGATTCGCTTCGTGCGACATCGCCCAGGCGAGCGCCACGTCGCGCGCCACTGACGAGCTCAGCGTCGCCTGATCCGGCGACGCCACGGCGGCGTGCGCTTTCACCGGCTGCGCGGGCGGCAGGCCGGCCGCGTCGCCGAGCAGCGTACGGCGTGCTTCGGCGTTGTCGTTGCGGCCCGCGTCGCTCGCGAGCAGATCGATCAGGAACGCCTTGGACACGTCCGCGTTTTCGAAGATCGATGCGAGCGTGACGCGACGGCCGAGCATCTGCTCACGCACTTCGCTGCCCTGCGAGGCGCGCGTGCGCAGCACGATCTGGCCTTGCGCGCTGTTGGCGCGCACCTCGGCCTCCTCCTGCTGCATCTGGCGCCAGACGTTGCGGCGGATCGACCACGCGAGATCGCTGCGCCCCGCCATTTCCTGCGCTTCGGCATAAGTCAGCTGCCAGAGCGGGTCGCGTGACATGGCCGCCGATTGCAGACGCAAATACTTGAGCGCCGCTTCCGGCCGGTTCAGACGCATCTGCGCGGCGGCCAGCGGCCCCCACAAAGAGGGTGCCTGCGCGGGCGTGTCACGCCATTCGGCGACTGCCTCGCGCAACTGCGCTTCGCTGCCGTAGTCCACCAGCGTCCAGAGCAGCGCGGCGCGCAAGTCGAGCGTCGCGCCCGGCAGCGCCACCGCGTGTTGCAGGTCGTGCAGCGCGTCGAGCGGACGGTCGATCTGCCGATAGTATTCGGCGCGCACGCGCAGAAACGCCGGGTCGGCTTCGGCGGCCGCCAGTTGCTCGGGCGTCAGGCTTTTCAGCAACGCGTCGACACGATCGTATTGCTCCGCCTCGGTGTAATAGTGAATCGCGCTTTGCAGCGCGCGCTGCGACTGGTCGCGGCGGAACTGCAGTTCGGACGTGCGAGCCGCGTCGACGGGATAGGCGTCGTAGAAATACGTCATCGCGCTCAGGTCTTCGGGCGCGGCCTTGCCGCTCGCCAGCAGATGCTTGTAGGCGTCGTTCGCGATGTCGTCACGCTGCAACAGACGCGCGAGTTGCGCGGCATTGCGCCAGAACAGCGTGTCGTCGTCCTTGGCGCCCTTACGCGCGGCGAGCAGCGTGCCGAGCGCGCCCTTGTAGTCGCCGTGGCGATACAGCAGGCTCGCCGTGCGCATCGCGTATTGGGTGTTCGACGGGTACAGCTGGTTCAGCTTGCGGTAGTAGGTCAGCGCTTCGTCGTCGTGACCCGAGCGCTCGGCGAGCTGACCCAGACGCGAGTCGATCGCTTCAGCCGGCGAATTGCGTTGGCGGCTGCGCAGGAACGCGAGCGCGTCGTCCGGGCGGCCCAGACGTTCGTAGGCTGCCACCACCGAGTCGATCAGCTTGAGATCGCCGGGCGCCGCATTCGACGCCTGGATCAACGCGGCCAGATAGGCGTTGTCGTCGTTGAGCATCGGCGCGAGACGCATCACGTTTTTCCAGCCTTCCGGGTCGTGCGTGGCCTGGGCGTAAGTGAGCCACATCTGCAAGGCGAGCGGCGACGCGTGGTTCCATTCAGCAACCTGAGCGAGGCGCTTGGTCCAGACCGGCGAGCCCGGATTCTTGCTGACCTGCTCGGTCGCTACGCGCTGTGCATTCGGCAGATCGCTCGATTCGAGGAACGATTGATAGAGCAGGCTCGGAACATCGTTCGACGCGGCTGCGGCGTTCGATCCGGCTGCGGGGCTCGACGCGCCCGTCGGTGCGGCTGCCGCGGCCGTATTGGCTGCGGGGCTCGACGCCGCTGCGGCGGCTGCGGCAGATGCAGCAGATGCGGCACGCCCCGCTGCCACGGTGGATGCCGCGACGCGTACGAGATGCACGTCACCCGCGCCATGCGTGCGGGCGCGCAACGCACGCGCCGCGCCGGCTTGCGGGCCGTCCATATAAGCGTACTGCGCCGGCAAACCGCCTTCGTGCGCGCGTTCGCGGATGAAGTCGACAAGACGCAGCGCGCCGTCTTCGTCCGGCTGTGCCTGCGCATAGCCGGCCAGCGCCTTCGCGTAACGGTCGACCAGATCCGGACGATGCGCGGCGCGCGCCAGGTTCAGCAAGACGACGAGCGTCTCGTGATCGTGAGCAAACGCGGCGCCGTGTTCGTTGGCGGCGGCCAGCGCTTCGTCGAGCAGATTGCCCGATTGCAAGGCCCGAATGCCGGCGATGAAGCACTGACGCTGCGCATCGAAGGTCGCTGCGGCCGCTTGCAGGCGGAACCAGGCGTTCGCCGCGCCGCGATAGTCGCCGCCGTACATGGCGAAGCGCACCACTTCTCGGTTCCAGCGCGTTTGCTGCGCCGGATCCTGCGCGGCGAGGCGCGCATAGAGTTGGCCGGCGAGTTGTTGCGCGTTCACCGAGGCGGCTGCCTCAGCCAGCATCTGCAGATCGGCATTCGACCACGACAGGGCCGCCGCATTCGTGAGCTGGGTACGCAAGCGCGCGAGCGCGGCCTCGCGGCCCGGATCATTAGCGGGCAGCGCGAACGTCTCGCGCGTGTCGACGCTCAGGCGCAGCAACTGCGCCGCGCGGTGCATCTGTTCGCTGGGAATCGCCTCCATGCGGGCGGCGATACGGCGCGCGTCCTCGTTGCGCCCCAGACGCACATATTGCGTGCCGAGCACCGAGAGGATTTCCGTGTTGTCGGGCTGCACGCGCAGCCATGCTTCGAGATAGGCAATGCTGAGATCGCTCGGCGCGTCGGTCGACGTCATCCGGCTGCGCAGTCCGCCGCGCGGATGCACGAGGTACAGCGTGATCAACACCACACCGGCGAGCAGCAGAACGAGCCACGTGGGCGCGATACGAGGACGATTATCGGCCACAGGCGACCTCGACTGACTTGTAGTTCAGCTTGTGGCCGATATCGGCCTGCGTATCGAAACGCAGGAAATCACCGTCGCGACGCGTGGCGACAGCCTGGTTGTTGACACTGACCTTGCACTGCTGCGCGTTGGCCAGCTTGACGAACGGCTGGTAATGGCCGGCGAATTCGAAACGCATGCCCTGCGGCGTGCGCCGGAAGTTGCGCACGAAACCGTTGGCTTCGCCGATATACGGCGACGCGCTCTGGGTCGCGGCGCCGCCGATCGCAAAGCGGGCGCTGCCGCCGTCGATATGGATATAGGTGCCGTCGGGGCCGTTCGCGAAACCGGTCACGCCCGAAGCGTTATCCAGCGACGGTTTGGCCGCCTGCGGCCAGTGCAGCTCGCGCACTTCGCCGTTGCCGCGCACGATCCAGTCGCCCGCCTGCGGGCCCACCTCTTTCGCCACCGCGAACGTGTGCCAGTCGAGCACCTTGCGGATGTACTCGCTCACGTAGACCGGCATGACCGGCTGCTTGAGCACCGTCGAAAAGATCTGGTCGAGCGCGCGCAACGAGGCCACCTTGGTGCCGCTGTACATGTGGTAATAGATGTCGATCGGCTTGAAGCGCAGCGGCCGGTCGGTCATCGAGAAAGTTTCGAGCACGCGCGTGAAGCCATAGAACGGGCCTTGCCAGTCGTTCGTGTAGACGTTCTCGTCCTGGTTCGGCGCATACACCTGATAGGCGCCAGGTCCCTTGTCCACGCCGATCGGCGCGATATTGGTCCAGCTATTAGCCGACTTCGTGATGACCGTGTCGCCGCCGTTGAAGTTGTAGACGCCCGCCTCGTACACCTTGCGCACCACGAAGCCCGGCGGCCGGCAATCGCCCGACCACTGCAGAATCACCGTCTTCTTGCCGGCCGGCGCGAGACGCGTGTTGATATAGTCGATCGAACCGGTGATCTCACGGTCGATATTGAAGTGATAACCCGGAATGTTCAGCGAGAACGCCGCGTCGCCGCCTCCGCGGTCCACTTGCGCGCCGGTCTTGCTGTCCACCTGCTCCCATTGGAACGGATGCGAATACGTGTGCGTGCCGATCTCGACGTGCGGCAGCGCGAACATCTTGCGGGCGATCTCTTCCAGACGCGGCGAGATCTCCGGATGCAGGCCCTTCGGACCGACCTCGCCTTCGATCACCGAGAGTGTCATCGGCACCTGGTAGCGGGTGAAGATCTGCTGATACAGCGCTTCGCCCGAATAGTCGGGGCCGGGGAACTCGGCGCGCGAGGCGAAACCGTCGCCGTCCACGTGCGACATGAACAGACGCCGGCCGTTTTCGGTCGTGACGCTCGGCGACGGCATGTCCTGCAAATGCAGCGCCGCTTTCATGAACGCCATCGGTTGAATGGCCCAACGCTCCTGCTCGATGCTGTCGAGCGAGGTCACCGTGTAGGGACTCAGCGCATAGCCGCCCCACGGCGTGAGCGCGACCTGATCGAGCAGCACGCCGTTGGCCGACACGCGCAGCAACGGCTGGCTGCGTGAACCCACGCGCACGCCTTGCAGATCGCGCGGCTCCGGCTTCGGGCTGATTTCGAAGCCGACCATCGGGTCGCTCTTGACCACCGTGACCGGCGCGGCCAGCGTGCCGCCCACCGCTTGCAGATCGAGCGCCGCGCCGGCCGAACCGGCGGCGTCGAAGCCGAACTGGCCGAGGAAAGCGACCGGAATGTGATCCGCCATGCGGGCGGCGACCCAGCGTTGCCACGCCTCGGGATCGGGCACCGCGCCGCGCTGGATCCACGCGACCACGCCCGCATAACGGTCTGGCGTGATGGCGTCCGGCAGACGCGACGAGAAGTCGGCGTACTCGACGTCGTAGCCCATATAGTTGAGCGGCGTGGCCAGATCGCGCACGCCGGCGCTCAGGTCGAGCGGGTCTTTGGTGTCGCGGTCCTGCACGACGAGAATCTTGCGCGGCAGCACTTCGATCTTGCCGATGCCGACCACGTCGCGGGCCTTGCTCGTGACATACGGCAGCATGCCGGCCGACACGACGCGCGCGGCCGTATCACGGGCGCATTGCCGGTCGTTGCGGGCGCAATACTCCAGCGACACGACAGGCACGCTGGTTTGCTGCGTGAACGCGCGGGCCGCCGCAATGCGTTGCGCGCGCAACGATTCCGCGACTTCGAGAAGCTGGCCGCTGTCGTCCACGCCGCGAATCAGCGAATCGCCGACCACCGCGTAGAGCGACTTCGCATACGGCAGCGCGTTGCGCATGACGTCGGCGCCGCCCGCCACGAGCCGCGCGTCCGGATGCGCATCATGAATACGCCCGGCGGCGGCGATGGCCGCGGGCGTGTCGAGCAGGAAGCCGCGATAGCCGCGCTGCCACAGCGGCTCAATCTGACTGGAGAGGAAAGCCTCGGCCGAACCGGCGGACTCCGCACCGTTAGTGCGCGCGATCCACGTGGTATGAGCCAGCGGATGGGCCGCCGGATCAAAGCCGGTAGCCGGATCGACCACGACCGAGTCGAATGCCTGTAATTCGCCGACTGGCGGATTGGCCGCGTAAAAGAAAGCCAGGTTGGGCTGAGAGGAAGCAGAACTGGCGGCCGCGGCAGCGGACTGCAACGGCGCAACCTCAGCATGCGTCACGAGCGGTGCGATACCGGCCGTGCCGAGCATGACCGCAATCAAGGTGCGTGTAAGAAATCGTTCGCCCGCACTTTCGACAACCCCGCAAGAGTCCCAGCCGGCGCGCGCCCGGGTCCGCTTCTTCATCGCCAAAATCTTTTCCCCGTTCAGTCTGAACGCGAGCGGCGTTAACTCCGTATGGAGAAAATTTCCGCTAGCTGATTTTAAAGCCGGCCCAATCTGCATTATTTACACGACGCAAATTCGACGTTGCGACGGATGCGAAACCGACTCTTTGTTTGTTTCCTGCTAAGGCCGAGGAAGATAGCACATCAGATAGGACCGTCTCAAGCTCGCATACGCCAATGTCTGACGCTGGACAGTTAAACAATGAAAAACGCATCCACTTGAATTGAAAGGCAAACGATTGCGCGCCGAAGTGCGAACGCTATTGCCCGACCCGCTCCTCCAAAATCGATTCGTCAAGCGATTCGTGAATGTGTTGGTAAATCGCTGCAGCAAGTCCGATCGATACTCCGCCGAACTTCAATCCTCTGATCAATAATCGTAAAAAATTTGAACTGGCGTGCTTTTTCGTAAAGCGTTCGATTCATTTAAATGATTTGGACAACGCACGTGTGGTACAAAAATACCGAAAAGCAAATTCCCAAAAACGATATCGGAACATCGGTCACACGCCTCTCGCTTCAAACGCGGCAAAAAAAATCGAACGGCGCCCTAAAGAAATCCGAAGGGATGCCGTTAGCGCAGTTGGGCAAACCCGGAGCGATCCGGCGACGCAAAACTATAGGGACTCCCCTGCGGGAGTTCGCCAGTTGCCCGCCGTATCCACGGCGGGCCAATCGACAGCGGTTTCAAAAGACCGCGTCAGGAGGCTACATGCAAAAAAATCGGGGAATGGGTGCGGTTGAATTTGCATTTGCATTTGCTGCTTCGGAATCGGCGGAGAAAACCCGCCTCCTGGGCCGAACCGGCAAATGTTTGAAACGGGCCGGACTGATCGCGGGCCTGTTAGTGGGATGCCTGAACGGCACTGCCTTCGCGGCCACCACCACAACCACCAGCGTCGTCGTCCCCTCCTACTTCAACGCCACCAGTAGCGTCGCGAACTGGAACAGTCTCACGACCACGGCGCGCAAAGTGCCGACCACCGCCATTCTGAATCCGAACAGCGGCCCCGGCGTCAAGGAAGATCCGAACTATGCCGCCGCCGTCGCCAAACTGCGCGCCGCGGGCGGCAAGGTACTGGGCTATGTGTCCACGTCTTACGGCAAGCGCTCGCTGTCGGCGGTCGTGACCGACATCAACACCTATGTGGCGCTGTATAAGGTGGACGGCTTCTTCATCGACGAGATGACGTCCGACAGCCAGATGTCGCACATCCAGTTCTACCAGTCGATCTACAACTACATCAAAGGGCTGAACGCCACCTATTCGGTAACGGCCAATCCGGGCACCAACATTCCTGAGTTGTACGCGAGCCTGCCGACGGCCGACCAGTTCGTCGTGTTCGAGAGCACCGCCAAGAGCTACGCGAAATACCAGCCGATGAGCTGGCAGGCCGCCTATCCGAAGAGCCGCTTCGTGCACATGGTGTACGGCGCGACCGCCGCGCAACTGCCGGGCGTCGTGCAATACGCGAAGGCGCACGGCGCGGGCGGCGTGTATGTGACGTCGCTGTCCGGTGGCAATCCGTATAAAGCACTGCCGCCCTACTGGAGCGATGAGGTGACGGACGCCGCCAAGCCTTGATGCGTCAACTCATGGCGGCATGACTCATGCCGCCATGATGCCGGCCGCGGCGGGCGCGGTGCGATTCGTTTCAATGTCCGTCGGTTGAGAACTGTATGTGTTGAGCGCTTTGCCCTGCCGACGGTTTTCGTCTGCAGGGCTTTTGCGTTGCGCGCGGGGGCGCGTTTTATGGAAGTTTGCCGATAATCGCGCTGCACTCGTCCTTCGTAAAAGCGCGCAGCGTTCGTGTGCGGACGTTGCCGGCCGAGCCCAGCGCGTATCCGAATGACACAAAGCTTTGCTCGTCGGGTGCTTCGATCAGCGTGACAATGTCATATTCGCCCAACGTCCAGTAGATCTCTTTCATTTCACAGCCAAAGGTCTTGGCTAATTCCGCCGCTTGACCCGCACGCTGCGGGCTGTTTTTGATGTTACGGATTCCCTGATCGGTGAATTGTGCAAGTACCACATACGTCGCCATGACGATTCCCCTTACGATTGACACGAGACGGGATTCAGACGCGCAAGTCGGATCGCGAACGCTATTGCGCCGTTGATGCGCGAAAGCGTTCTGCGCGCAATCCAAGTGTAGGTAATGGCAACGCGCGCCACCGGATGTTTGCTGTGATGCGCGCGACAATCATCTCTCGTGCCGATTCCTCACACGCGAATGCAACGCCCGGTGAAGCCATCGGCGCGAGGTCGCGCCGGTTGATCACGGAGGTCGATTCAATGCGTGCGGGGCCGGATAACGATGTCATCTGGAGGCGTCCGATCCGTCGGCGCCTGCGCGGGTAACTCCAGCGCATCGAGGCTCGTGTCGACCCTGTCGAGCATGGCGCGGGCGCGGTGCATATCGAGCGCACCTTCCCATCGCGCCACCACGATGGTCGCCACTCCGTTGCCGATCAGGTTCGTGACCGCTCGCGCCTCGTTGAGAAAGCGGTCGACACCTAACAGCAGCACCAGTCCGGACACGGGGATCTTGTGCATCGAGGCCAGCGTGGCGGCCAGTGCGACGAACCCGGCTCCGGCTACGCCCGCCGACCCTTTGGATGTCAGCAGCAGCACGCCGAGAAGCAGAAGCTGGTCCCAGATCGTCAGGTGGATGTTCAGCGCTTGCGCAACGAACATCGAAGCCATGGTCAGGTAAATCGCCGTACCGTCGGCATTGAACGTATAGCCTGTGGGCAGCACCATCCCGACCACAGGGCGCGAACAACCCAGCTTCTCCATTTTGATCATCATCTGCGGCAGCACTGCTTCGGTCGAAGCCGTACCGAGCGTAATGAAGATTTCGTCCTTGATGTAGCGGAGATACTTCCACAGCGACAATCCGATCATTCGCATGACCAGTCCAAGCACGACGACCACGAAGAAAATCGAGGTCAGGTAAAGGCACAGCATCAACTGACCGAACGATGCCAGCGTGCCGATTCCGTACTTCGCGATGGTAAATGCCATGCCGCCAAACGCGCCGACAGGCGCGACATACATCACGATTCGCACGACGCCGAACATGCCCTGAAGGAACATGTCGAGCATGTCGACGAACGGCGCGGTACGTGGACCCAGTTTGGCGAGAGCAATCGCGAACAGCAGCGAAAAGAAAATGATCGGCAGGATATCGCCATTCGCAAACGCGCCGACAACGCTGTTCGGCACGATGCTCATGAAGAACTCGAGCATGCCGTGCTGTTGCGCCGTATGGGTGTAGGTGGAAATCGACGAACTGTCGATATGGGCGGGATCGATATTCATACCGCTGCCCGGCTTGATGACGTTCACGACGACGAGGCCAACGGCGAGAGCAATCGTCGAGGCAACCTCGAAGTACACGAGCGCCTTGACGCCCACGCGGCCGGCCTCATGAAGGTCGTTCATACGGGCAATGCCGACGACAACGGATGCGAAGATGATCGGCGCAAGCAGCATCCGGATCAGTTTGATGAACAGATCGCCCAGTGGTTTGAGTTGAGAACCGATGTCAGGGTAGAAATGGCCGACGAGCACACCGGCAACAATGCCAATCAGAACCTGTACGTAGAGCCTGGAAAGCGATTTTCCAATCTTTGAAACCCGCATGACTGTCTCCTATGCGTGGCATCTTCTAATGAAATTCAGGGTGAGCACTCGCAGCGGCATCCACCACCGCGGTGTGCACGGACCGAATTCTCCGGCGTTCTCTTTGTCTGTTTTTGTGAACGCCACGCCGACACACGTGCCGGCGTGTAGGGTTGCTAATGACTTATGCGGACAGCTTTTGCATCTCGGCAAAGAGATCGGCCTTTCCTTCGAAGCCGATGCCCGGCAGATCGGGCATGGTGATATAGCCGTTGTCCACTTTCACGCCGTCGGGGAAACCGCCGTAGGGCTGGAAAAGGTCCGGATACGATTCGTTGCCGCCCAGCCCGAGGCCGGCGGCGATGTTCAACGACATCTGGTGTCCGCCGTGCGGAATGCAGCGGCTCGGCGACCAGCCGTGCTGATGCAGCATGTCGAGCGTGCGCAGATATTCGACGAGGCCATAGCTCAACGCGCAATCGAACTGCAGCCAGTCACGATCAGGACGCATGCCGCCGTAGCGAATGAGGTTGCGGGCATCCTGCATCGAGAACAGGTCTTCGCCGGTCGCCATGGGCTTGTCGTAGTAATTGCGAAGCGTGGCCTGCAATTCGTAGTCGAGCGGATCGCCCGGTTCTTCGTACCAGAACAGGTCGTATTGCGAGAGCGCTTTGGCGTACTGGATCGCCGTGTCGAGATCGAAGCGGCCATTGGCGTCGACAGCAAGTTTCTGTCCGTCACCCAGCACGCTCAGAATCGAGTCGATGCGGCGCAGATCTTCATCGAGCGAAGCACCGCCGATTTTCTTCTTCACGACCGTATAGCCCCGGTCAATGTAGCTGCGCATTTCGTCTTTCAGCTTTCCATGGTCCTGGCCGGGATAGTAGTAACCGCCCGCCGCATAAACGAAAATCTTGCGGTCCGGTTGCCCATTACCGTAGCGGTCAGCCAGCAACTGAAACAGCGGCTTGCCTTCGATCTTCGCCACCGCGTCCCAGATTGCCATGTCGATGGTGCCGATCGCCACCGAGCGTTCGCCATGGCCGCCCGGCTTTTCATTCTGGAACATGGTGGCCCAGATCCTGTGCGGATCGAGGTTGTCGCCGGCGTCGTTGACGAGCGTGGTGGGATCGGCTTCGAGAATGCGCGGAATGAAGCGCTCGCGCATCAGCTTGCCCTGGCCATAGCGGCCATTGGAATTGAAGCCGTAACCGACTACCGGCTTTCCGTCGCGCATGACATCCGTCACCACGGCGACGAGGCTCAGCGTCATCTTGCTGAAGTCGATGTAGGCATTGCGGATCGGGGAACTGATCGGAACGGTTTTTTCGCGGATTTCAACGATTCTCATCGCGGGGTCTCCTGAGTTTTGGGCACGTATTGCATGCGTCAGGCTGCAATGGAAACTAGCTTATCCGCGAAACGCCGCGCTAGAATTCGCCTAAATTCATTTCATTTTTTACTTTAGGCGAATAACCAGAGTGGCCACTGACCCGGCATCCGATTTCGAGTTTTTCATCCTCCTTGCCAGACTGAAAAGCCTGTCGGGCGCGGCGCGCGCTCTCGACCTCACCCCGCCGGCGGCAACCAAACGTCTGGGGCTGATCGAACAGAAACTGGGCGCGCGGCTGGTCAACAGAACCACGCGCAGCGTCAGCCTGACGCCGGAAGGCGAGACCTATCTGCACTATGCCGCGCAAATTGTCGGGCAGATCCGGCAGATGGAAGACGAGATATCCGGGACTCGGTCGGACCCTCATGGCCTGTTACGGATCAATGCCACGCTGGGTTTCGGGCGTACGACCATCGCGCCGCTCGTGTCTGACTTCGCGAAGCGCTTTCCGAATGTCGAAATTCAGTTTGAAGTCACCGACCGGCCCATCGACCTCGTGGAAGAAGCATTCGACATGGCGATCCGCTTCGGCGAGCTTCCCGACAGCCGGCTTAGCGCGCGGCGCATCATGAGCAATCGCCGTTTTCTTTGCGCCTCGCCCAAATACCTCGAACGCTTTGGGACACCGGAACGCGTGGAGGACCTCGTTCGGCACCGTTGCATCATTCATCGGCAGAACGACGATGCCTATGGCGTCTGGCGATATATGCAGGGCGACCACACCGAAGCGCTGAAAGTCAAAGGAGCGCTGTCGAGCAATGACGGCGATATCGTGCTGCGGTGGGCGCTCGACGGGCACGGCATATTGATCCGCTCCGAATGGGATCTGGCGAAGTACGTTCAGAGCGGCAGATTAAAACTCGTCTTGCCGGAAACGGTACTGCCGTCGGCCGATCTGTTTGTCTACTATCCCAGCCAGCGGAACCAGACCGCGCGCGCACGCGCATTCATCGACTTTCTGATCGATCACTTTCAGGCGCCGTTTATCCCCGTCGAAACTGGCGCTTTGATCTACGCTCAAAAGAAGAAAACAGGCCGTAAGCCATGAGCCGTGCGCCGCAGCGGTGTGACTTTGTCTTTCAGAAAGGCTGAGGCACACGGAAGGCATGATGGGCTCGAACGCGCAACGCACCCACCCGCGATCCAGGGCAACGCACGAGATGCCCGGTCTGGGCACACCTATTGCTCTATTCCGCTCGCCGGCAAATAACCCGTCAAGGCACGCAGTGCCCACAACGAGTCGCCGTTTCTCATGATCAATCCAGCAATCCACCGGTGGGAGGCCCCATGCTTCGATACGCTGCAATCTTCTTCATTATCGCAATCATCGCCGCAGTATTCGGCTTTGGCGGCATTGCCGCAGGCGCGACGGAAATCGCCAAGATCCTGTTCTTCATCTTCGTGGTGATCTTCCTCGTCACCTTGCTGATGGGCGTGATGCGACGCTGATGAGCGCCTAGTCCGTTTAGGCGGAAACACCCCTATCCCGGCGCGAGAATCAGCACTACGTTGCAATACTTGCCACACGGTATTGCAATTATTGCTGCCCGTGCCGGGGTTCTTCCCCGGGTTTCTTCCCCGGGTTTGGTCCCTCCTCGCTCCGCCCCACTGCCTACCGCACCTGCTCTGCAATAGCGCCAGAACTGCTTTGATTCTGAACTTTAATTGGTTCGCTTGCGTGAGCGCTTTCGCTACATTGAACGTCCAGATCAAGATCGATCACAAGGACAATCAATGGCACTGGTTCGGGGTTTTGCATTCTTCGCGGCGGCACACCAATCGCCCGCTCGCCGCGCGCGCGTTCTGCGCAAGTTCATGACGACAGCAGCGGCCGCGCTCGCGCTGTGCTTCGTTGGCAGCACGCAGGCTGCGCCGCTTGCCGAACTGAAGCTCGACTACGCGTACTACTCGCCGGAAAGCCTCGTCATCAAGCGCAACGGCTGGCTGGAACAGGAGTTCGCCGCCGACCATACCCCGGTCAAATGGGTGCTCAGCCTCGGCAGCAACCGCGCGCTCGAGTATCTGAACAGCGGCGCGATCGATATCGGCTCGACGGCAGGGCTGGCCGCCGTTCTCGGCAAGGCGAACGGCAATCCGATCCGCGCCGTCTATATTTTTTCGCGCCCCGAGTGGACCGCGCTCGTCGTGCGCAAGGACTCTTCGATCAAGAGTCTCGCCGACCTGAAAGGCAAGAAGATCGCCGCAACCAAGGGCACCGACCCGTTCCTCTTCACGTTGCGCGCGCTGCATACGGCGGGACTGTCGCGCGACGACGTCGAACTCGTGAATCTCCAGCATCCGGATGGCCGCACCGCCCTTGCCAATGGACAGGTCGACGCATGGGCCGGTCTCGATCCGCACATGGCCGCCGCGCAGGTGGACGACGGCGCGCGCCTCTTGTACCGCAACGTCGACTTCAATACGTGGGGCTTCCTGAACGCGCGCGAGGACTTCATCCGCGAGCATGCGGACGCGCTCGCCCGCGTGCTGAAGGTGTATGAGAAGGCGCGCGTGTGGATCGCCGCGCATCCCGACGATACGGCGAAGATCGTCTCCGAAGAATCGAAGGTGTCGCTCGCGGTCGCGAAGCTGCAACTCAGCCGTAACGACTTCAGCCACCCGCAGCCCGGCGCGCAGCAGATCGCCGCGCTCAAAGCCGCGGCGCCGATTCTCGTCGATGAGCAACTGGTGAAGAGCGGCACGGATCTCAATCAGGTCATCGACGCGTTGATCGATCCGAAAATCGCCCAACCGGTCATCGCGTCCGCTAACACCAACGCGAAATAATGCGCTCAATACGAATCTCGCAAGCAGTCAGTGCATGCACCGGCGGTGGCAACCATGGCCGCCACTGAAGAAACGCTCGCGCTTGCGAGCCGCGCGTCGCAACGGCTGTCCGCGAACGAGCCAGTGCTGGATCAGCGCACCCGCGACCCGTTGCGCCCCTGGCGCTATGCCGGGCTTGCGCTGCCGGTTCTGTTTCTCGCAGCGATCGAAGCGCTGGTCCGGTCGTCCGTGTTGCCGGCGCATCTCGTGCCCGCGCCGAGTTCTATCGTAGAAACGCTGTGGGAACTCGGCGGCACACGCCTCGCGCGGCATGTCGGCGCGAGCGTCGCGCGCGTGTGCGCAGGCTTTGCACTCGGCTCCGTGTTTGCATTGCTGATCGGCGCGGCCATGGGGCTGAGTCGCCGCGTCGATGCACTGCTCGACCCCGCGTTTCAGGCGCTGCGCGCGATTCCTTCGCTCGCCTGGGTGCCGATCCTTTTGCTCTGGATGGGTATCGACGAAGCCCCCAAAATCACGCTGATCGCGATCGGCGCATTCTTTCCGGTGCAGCTTGGCGTCGTGGCCGGCATACAGGGCGTCGACCGCAAGCTGATCGAGTTCGGTGAAGTCAACCGGCTGACGCGACGCGCGCTGTTCACACGCATCCTCCTGCCCGCGTCGATGCCGCAGATTTTCACGGGCTTGCGTACCGGCCTGAGCCTTGCGTGGATGTTCATGGTTGCCGCGGAGCTGATCGCCGCGACGCGCGGACTCGGCTATCTGCTGAGCGACGGGCGCGAGACCGGCCGGCCGGATCTCGTCTTCGGCGCGATCCTGCTGCTCGCGCTGCTCGGCAAACTGAGCGACGGCGCCTTCAAGGCGATCGAGACGCGCATGCTGTCTTGGCGCGACGCACGCAATGGGCCGGGAGACGCACAATGAGCCACGCTCCCGCCCCCATGCTCGAAGTGCGCGGGCTGACCCGGCGCTTCGGGCAACGCACGGTGTTCGAACAGGTATCGTTTGAAGTGGCTCGCGGTGAGATCGTCAGTCTGGTCGGCCCCAGCGGATGTGGAAAAAGCACGCTGCTGCGCGCGATTGCAGGCCTCGATCGGGACACCGCCGGTTCGGTGCTGCTCGAGAAGCAACCGCAGCGCGGACCTTCCGGGAAGATCGGCGTGATCTTTCAGGAACCCCGGCTGCTGCCGTGGCTAAGCGTTGCCGACAATATCGCGTTCGCCGCCGGACCGCGACAGGGACACGATCCACGCGTCGATGCGCTGCTCGCCGAGGTCGGCTTGCCAGGCATTCGCGATGCGCTGCCCAAGCGGCTGTCGGGCGGCATGGCGCAACGTGTGGCGCTGGCGCGCGGCCTGTTCGCGGAGCCCGACCTGCTGCTGCTCGACGAGCCGTTCAGCGCCGTCGACGCGATCACGCGCTCACGCTTGCAACACGTCCTGCTTTCGTTGACGCATGCACACAGGACAGCCGCGCTGCTGGTCACGCACGATCTCGACGAAGCGCTTTATCTCTCCGACCGCGTGCTGTTGTTGTCGCCGCCTGGTGATGGGTGCCCGAGCCGCATCGCGCGTGAGATCCACATCGCTGCGCCGCGCCCTCGAAACTTGCGCGATCCTGCGCTGGACGCGCTGCGCGATGATTTGCTCGAAGGAATCGCGCACAGTGGGCTGACAGTCGACGATTAAAGCCCGATCAAATTGACGATTCATCGCGCCGATACATTTAGATCGTTGTGAGCTGCGCCTCGCCAGCCATTGACTCACGCTCGGCGCGTCCCAGTGTTCACGCCGCTCGCGCAATCTGCGCTCGCGCGCTCAATCGATGCGACCAGTTGGCGAGCGTGCGCGTCGCCACCGGCGGCTTGCTCAGGATCGCGCTGTCGTAACGCTTGCCGTCGAAGCGCACGAAATCGACGATACGAAACCCCTGGCAACGGTAAAACGCGATCAGATGCGCGGCCGGTTGCGGCGTATCGAGCGCAAGCTCGGCATAACCTCGCGTCGCGGCCCAATGGTCGGCGAATGCGATCAGCAAGGTGCCGATCCCGCGCGCCTGCCACACCGGCTCGACCGCGAACTGCCGCAAGCTGGCGATATCGTCGCGACGGTAAAGCTCGCAGGCCGACTCACGGTCCGGGGCATAGAGCGTCATCGTACCCACGATGCGTCCGGCGCATACCGCCACATAGCAATCGCCGCGCGTTGCGCGCAGGCGTGTCGTCTCGACGGTCTGATCGACGCAAGTGCAATTGAGGCCCATCGCGCCGAGCGGCGTGAAGGCGCGATGCAACATTGCCGTCAGCGCAACGAACGAATCGCGCGCCGGATCGAAGCGGCGCAATTCGACACGGCCCACGCCGTGACACACGTAATCGATACGAACGGATTGTTGCGTCGTTG
>NZ_JARESX010000052.1:0-49317 GCF_046026435.1 Paraburkholderia sp. RL17-381-BIF-C
GGCTTCTGAAGGTCGAAATGGCGGGCAAAAAAACATGAAGAAGCGGGTCAGCGTTCAGCGAGCGACCGCGCACGCTTGATATCCTGAGATAAACCCGGCCCTGGGCGAATCCACGCGAAAAGACTGCGCCCATCGACGATCGCCAGTCAGCCGAACCACTGCTTGCCTTTACCTCTCGAATGCGCGAGATTTCTGGAATCGCCAGAAGCGCGGCAGAATATGCTGAAGCAAGACGGTTTGCACCCCTTCACCCAAAAACAATGCGCATCCCTCCACTAAAAGCTATCGTCGCGTTCGAGAGTGTCGCTCGAACAAAGAGCGTCAATCGGGCGGCTGACGAACTAGGGTTAACACCGTCGGCAGTGAGCCATCAAATTGCCAACCTCGAATCCATTGTGGGAAGGCCCTTGTTCACAAGACTGGGGCGAGGACTGGTGCTGACGCCAACGGGGCAGCAATATCTGGCGGATGTCACCGGATCGCTCGCCGACCTGAGCCGCGCAACCGAGCGGGCATCGAGTCAATCGGGTGTCGAGATTCTTCGCATTCACTCGAGTCCCAGCTTCGGGCTGATGTGGCTGCTGCCGCGGCTGGCCTTGTTTCAGGAAGCGAACGGCGACATTCAGTTGAATCTCGCGTGCTCGTACGAGGACGTGTCGTTCACCTCGGGCCACTATGATCTCGACATAAGGCATGGCTACGCGCATTGGACCGATGGCGAGATCAAAACGCTACGTAACGAGTTCATCGCGCCGCTTGCCTCGGAGGAGTACCTCAAACGACACCCTGTGCGTACCCCTGAGGATCTGCTCGAACGGCGCCTGATCTTCTCGGAAACGCCTCTCGTGCAGTGGAAGCAATGGTTCGGCAAATTCGGCGTCGCGGTGTCGCACAAGGCATACGATTTCGCGTTCGACCGCTCGTACATGTCCCTTGAGGCCGCGGCATTGGGACACGGCATCGCGCTCGAAAGCACGATGCTCGCGTCCGTCCATCTCAAACGAGGTTCGCTCATACCGGTCTTCGATCGCACGTATGCAGTCGAAGTCGGAGCTCATCACCTCGTTTACCCTGCTCGGAGCGTGGATTTGCCGCGCGTGGCCAAATTTTTGGCCTGGGTCGAGCAGGAGACCAGCCGCGCCGCCGTGTAGCGCCAGGCGACGCCAAGCGGGGCGGCGGCACCCCAGCGTGATGCCAGAGGGTCGCAGCGACACCTGAAAATTCTTCAGCAATAGTTGAGCCGAACTGCATTGATCGAGATGGTCGAAGCACTGAAACTGCGTCTACCAACTAACGTGATCGATGGAGACAAACATGTTGCTCGACAGCAAAGTAGTAATCGTAACCGGTGCAGCCTCGCCGCGCGGTATTGGCAAGGCGACCGCAAAAGCGCTTGCTGCCCAAGGCGCGCGCGTGGTGATTCTGGACCTTCGCAAGGAAGACGCCGAGAGTGCCGCGCGTGAACTCGGCGAGGACCACCTCGGCCTCGCCTGTGACGTGACCGACAAAGCCGCATGTGTTGCTGCCGCCACGGCCGTCATCGAGAAGTACGGTCGTGTAGATGGATTGATCAATAACGCAGGCATCACGCAGCCTTTGAAGACGATGGACATCGGCGCTGACAATTTCGATGCCGTCATCGACGTGAACCTGCGCGGCACACTCTATATGTCGCAAGCGGTCATCCCGCAAATGCGGGCGCAAAAGAGCGGCAGCATCGTCTGCATGTCATCCGTTTCCGCGCAACGCGGCGGTGGCATCTTCGGCGGGCCGCACTACAGCGCGGCCAAAGCCGGCGTGCTCGGTCTCGCTCGCGCGATGGCACGTGAACTCGGCCCGGACAACATCCGCGTCAACTCGATCACGCCAGGTCTCATTCAGACCGACATCACCGGCGACAAGCTTACGACGGAGATGCGCGCCGACGTCATCAAGGGCATTCCGCTCGGCCGGCTCGGCGATGCCGCGGACGTCGCGAACGCCTGCCTGTTCCTCTCAAGCGGCTTGTCGACTTACCTCACTGGCATCACGCTCGACGTCAACGGCGGAATGCTGATCCATTGAGTACGACATCTGTCGCGACTGCGGCAGATGGGTCAATGCACCCGGCGGTAAAAACCCGGGGCGATATGTCCGCAAACATCTTGCATGGGGCCAGAAGTAAGCGCTAAAGCGCTAACTCTGGCCGACAGGAGACAACCATGAAAACGAAGGCAACCGCGCCGTCAATGGCGGGCGATGTCACGACGCTCGCCGACTCGGCGAGCTTCGAATCAAAAACGTATGCGAAAGTCGGACGGCGCCTGATACCGTTCCTGATGCTCTGCTATCTGGGCGCTTATCTCGATCGTGTCAACGTGGGCTTTGCAAAACTGCAGATGCTCAACGACCTGCGATTTAGCGAAACCGTGTACGGCCTTGGCGCCGGTATTTTCTTTCTCGGCTATTTTCTCTTCGAAGTACCGAGTAATCTCATGTTGCACAAAGTGGGCGCACGAAACTGGCTCGCCCGCATCATGCTGACCTGGGCTGTGATCTCCGCCTCGTTCGTCTTCGTCAAATCGCCCACCACGTTCTATGTTCTCCGCTTCATGTTGGGCGTGGCCGAGGCGGGGTTCGCGCCAGGCGTCATTCTGTATCTGACGTACTGGTTTCCTTCGGCACGGCGCGCAAAGGCACTCTCACTCTTTTTCATGGCGATTCCGCTGGCCGGCATTGTCGGCGGGCCGCTGTCCGGTTACATCCTGCATGCGTTCCAGGGGGTGCATGGACTGGCTGGCTGGAAGTGGCTGTTCATCCTCGAAGCCCTGCCGTCGCTGCTCCTTGGCGTCGCCATTCTGCTCTACCTCGACAACGGTATCGCCGCCGCGAAGTGGCTCACCGATGCGGAGAAAGCACTCCTTGCACGAAACGTGGCCAACGACAACGCACACAAGATCGCGCATGTGTCGATCAGGTCATTCATCGGCGATCGTCGTCTGTGGTTGATGGCCTCCATCTACTTCTGCGTAGTGCTCGGTCAATATGGGCTCACATTCTGGCTGCCGACGATCATCCGCAAATCCGGCGTAGCCGATCCGCTGTGGGTGGGCGTCTTTACAGCCATTCCGTACCTGTGCGCCATCATTGCGCTGCCGCTGGTGGGAGCGAGTGCTGACCGCCATCGCGAGCGCCGTCTGCATCTTGCGATCCCGATGCTCGTATCGGCAGCTGGCTTTGCAACGCTTCCGATGCTGGGCGGAGTCGGCGCATCGCTGGTGTGTGTCAGTGTTGCCGCAGCCGGCATTCTCGCTTCGTCTTCACAGTTCTGGTCACTGCCGACCGCGCTCCTTGGTGGCATGTCCGCCGCGGCGGGTATCGCGGCAGTGAACTGTTTCGCCAATCTCGCCGGCTTCTTCTCGCCGGCCATCGTGGGCTGGTTGAACGATCTGACCGGTAAATCGACGGCTGGGCTCATCTTCATCTCCGTCGCCATCGTCATCGGTGCCGGGCTTGTTTTCCTCGTGCCAGCCAAAACCGTCAATCGCTGACACCGGCCGCTGCAAAGACTCACTTTTTTGAATCAAGGAGACACCATGAACAGTTCGTCATCAGATGGGGTGACGCTCACCGAGCGCGCCTACCGGATTCGCAGAAACGCCTTGCTGATGGGCGAAGTACAGGGCCAGGGCTATATCGGCCAGGCGCTCGATATCGCCGATGTACTCGCGGTTGCCTACTTTGGCGCGATGCGCTACCAGCCCGACAACCCCGACTGGGAGGGCCGCGATCGCTTCCTCTTGTCCAATGGGCACTATGCAATCGCGCTTTACGCCGCGCTTTTCGAAGCCGGCTTCCTGCCACCGGAAGAACTCGAAACCTACGGTAGCGACGACAGCCGGTTGCCCATGTCCGGAATGGCGAGCTACACACCCGGCATGGAGATGTCAGGCGGTTCGCTCGGCCACGGTCTCACGATCGCGGTGGGCCGCTGCCTGGGCTTGAAGCGCAAAGGCTCCAACGCCTTCGTCTACACGCTTTTCTCCGACGGCGAACTCGACGAAGGCGCGATCTGGGAGGGCTTGATGTCGGCCGCTCACTGGAAGCTGGACAACCTGATCGCCATGGTCGACGTCAACAACCAGCAAGCCGACGGTCCTTCTTCGAAGATCATGGCATTCGAGCCGCTCGTCGAGAAGCTCGAAGCATTTGGCTGGTTCACGCAGCGGGTGGACGGCAACGACATCGACGCAGTGAAGGCGGCCTTCGATGCTGCACGCAATCATCCGAAAGAGCAGCCGCGGATTATCGTTTGCGATACCCGCATGGGCTGCGGAGTGCCGTTCCTCGAAGAACGGGAAAAGAACCACTTTATCCGCGTCGATGCCCACGAGTGGCAACTGGCGCTCGCAGCACTCGAAGCAGGGAGACAAGCATGAGCGACACCACTACCCAAAAACCGCGTCTGAAGACTTCGGCGATGATTGCATCGATCGCCGGCGAGGGACAGGTCACGCGTTCCGCTCCGTTTGGCCATGCATTAGCCCAGTTGGCTCGGGAGAAGAAGAATGTCGTTGGCATGACTGCCGACCTCGGCAAGTACACGGACTTGCACATCTTCGGCAAGGAATTCCCTGAACGTTACTACCAGATGGGCATGGCCGAGCAGTTGCTGATGGGTGCGGCCGCCGGTATGGCACATGAGGGCGCCCAGCCGTTCGTGACGACGTATGCCGTATTCGCGACCCGTCGCGCGTATGACTTCATGCACCAGGCCATTGCTGAGGACAACCTCGACGTAAAGATCATCTGCGCGCTGCCTGGCCTCACGACCGGCTATGGACCGAGCCATCAGGCGGCAGAGGATCTCGCCCTGATGCGTGCGATGCCGAACATGACGGTCATCGACCCGTGCGACGCGCTCGATACCGAACAGATGGTGCCGGCGATCGCGGCGCATAACGGCCCGGTGTATGCGCGCCTGCTGCGTGGCAACGTTCCGGCCGTGCTCGATGAGTACGACTATCAGTTCGAGCTGGGCAAGGCGAAGCTGCTTCGCGACGGCGCGGAGGTGCTGATTATTTCTTCGGGCATTATGACCATGCGCTCGCTGGAAGTCGCGAAGGCGCTGGAAGTGGACAATGTCGGCGTCGCGGTGTTGCATGTGCCGACCATCAAGCCGCTCGATACTGAGACGATCTTGCGCGAAGCCCGGCGTACGGGGCGCATGGTGGTGGTCGCCGAAAATCACTCGGTAATCGGCGGTCTCGGAGAGGCGGTCGCGACCACGCTGCTCACGGCCGGCGTCACGCCGATGTACCGTCAGATCGCGCTGCCCGACGAGTTTCTCGCTGCCGGCGCGTTGCCGACCTTGCATGATCGCTACGGCATCTCGACCCATGTCATGACAGCAACCATCAAGGGCTGGCTTGGATAAGCCCACCATAGGGCCGTTGTACGATCGTGCGCAGGCATTCAACGCGACTCTGAAAACCATCTCCGCAAAAGCTGCACGTCCGGGATGCGGATATGCCGGCCCTTGGCCTCGATGAGATTCAGATCGCAAAGGCGGGTGAATGCCCTGCTCACGGTTTCCAGTCGCAGGCCGACAAAATCAGCAATATCGGTCCGACTGAGGGGAAGCGAAAACTCGGTGAAATGCTGTTTGCGCGCGGCAAGCTGGTCCGAGAACCAGAGGAGGAAACCACACACACGCCGTTCGGCATTGGCGCTCGCGGTGGACAGGAACGCCGCCTGCCGTTGTTGCATGACGCGCGCGACGAGACGTTGAAACTGGGTGCCAACCAGCTGGTTCTGGGAGATACGCCGCAACAGGTGCCGGTAAGGGATAACACAGAAGACCGAATTCTCAAGGGCAACCACCGTAACGGGTTGTGCCCCGGAGGCAGCGCCGAGAAAACCAACCACATCACCTCTCAGTGCAAGCGCCGCGATCTGAAGACGCCCGTCGACGGATCGCACCACGGCTTTTGACGAACCGCTCGCAATCGCGAAGACATGCGTGAACGGGGATCCTTGCTCATAGAGAACCTTGCCTTGTTGTACGCGCCTTCTTTCGACGACCACGTCGGCGAGACTCGACATCTGATGCGAGTCAAGCCCACTCCCAAGACACAGGTCGCGGATTCCGCATTGAGCACAATGATTGGGGCGCTCGCTAGCGAAAGATTGCTTGCCAAGGGCGATGAGGAGTTCGTGGTCCATGAATGATGAGTACCGGGTGAGCCGCGCGCGTGGCGTAGTTTTGATTGGCGGTGCATGACCCTTTCGTCAACGAAATGGCGAGGGGGGTGTTTATTCGCAGTTGGATGCGCCAGCGCGTTTGCGTCAGTCGTGCCGGCGATGCCTGGCCATCCACACCGTGGCCTACGTCGCGTCGATTGGCTGTCTCAATCTAAATGTAGTCATTAGCCAACGTTGCAAGGGCGAGCCGAAAACGCCGATTCGGCTCACGGCTGCATGTCCCATCCGCGCAGGTTTCTCCGTGAACCTGACATGCTGGCAAAACTGTGTCCTGAACCGATCATATTCCCCGCTCGACTTTAAGCGCTTACCGGTACAGCGCATGAAGTTGACTAAAGTCAAACGAGAAGGTTTGCCGGGCCGCCAATGGGCCAAGTGTGGCGATATGAACCGGTATCTTGGTAGGGACCTTAAACCAACGATCTAAAGCATCGCATGAACGGGCGTGCATTCATCAGACTTTTGCTATTTCAACTCATATGACCCGCCCACTTGCAGGCGCACTTTCTTATGCGTGATCGATGGTGTTTGTGCATGCGGTCAGCGGATGACCATTGTCTGACGTTGTTCGACAAGTGGTGCGAGAGACGCGCGGTGCTGCCGCTGTGCTACTTGATGAATGCATGGCCCATCACGTCCGCGTTGGGTTCAGCGATCAATCGCCTTTACGCGCTGTTAGATGAACTACTGGCTGACGAGTCTGCAGGACTGCGCGAAAGCGAGCGTAAGACAATCAACATGATTCTGCGGAACAGATGCATCCATATCGAGGGCTCGGCTGACGAGGTTGCGAACGTGCTATGCGAAGTGTGTTCGCACCGGCGTTGCGAGTTGCCTATCGTGCAGCGGTGCGCCTGCTAGCCGGGATTGAATTGTTCCGTGAGTGCTGGTGCAGTTTGCGGCGGGAGATTGAATAAACGTCAATCAGTCTTGTCGATAATAATTGGTAGACCGAACATTATATTTAAGTTGAATTTCTCTAAAGATATCGATCCTGAGGCCGTTAGCAAGCTGTGGGGATGCCGCACTGTCTGATCGTCGTGGTCAATTTGAGAGGTTTGTTAACGTATGAAGTTGTCCTTCTCCCAGAAGCTCTGGCTCCCGCTCGTTCTGAGCCTGTCATGTCTTGCCGGCATGTCGATCTACAACGCCTACGAAGAGAGGGAGGGGCAGTTGGATGATCGAAAAATGGATCTGGTCCACGCTTCGGATATCGCCCTTAGCATCGTCAAGACATATGGTGATGCGGTAGCGGCGGGATCATTGTCCGAGACGGAAGCCAGGAAACAGGCCATGGATAAGGTCCGTGCTATCCGGTATGGCGACGAAGGCTATTTCGCGATCATCAATTCGCAAGCAACAGTGCTGATGCATCCGACACGGCCAGAGTTGAACGGCAAGGACGCGAGCAACTACAGGGACCCGAACGGCGTGTATGTTTTTCGCGCCGCGGTGGATGCCGTCAAGCGCGACGGCAAAGGGTTCAACGAGTACGCATTTCCGCGGCCGGGCTCGACCGCGGCCTCTCCTAAAATTTCGTACAACGTGAGCTATCAGCCGTGGGGCTGGATTCTCACGACAGGAGTCTATGTCGACGACATCGACGCGGCGTTCCGTTCAATGTTGTATCGCAGCCTTGGAATCATGCTGGTGCTAGTCGGCGCTTTGTCGACTGTCGTGGTGCTGTTCAATCGCGGCATCCTGCGCGCGATGGGCGGAGAACCATCCTACGCGGCCGAACTCGCTAACCAGATTGCGAGCAATGACCTGACCGCAGTGGTCAAAACGAATCGGGATGATCAATCGAGCCTGCTATTTTCGATGAAGAGCATGCAGGAGCAACTCACGCGAACGATCGGCGCGATCAAGGTTTCTGCCGATTCGATCGCGACGGCTTCGCATCAGATTGCAGTCGGTAATCAGGACCTGTCGCAGCGCACAGAGGAGCAGGCCGCGGCCCTGGAGCAAACAGCAGCCAGCATGGAACAACTCATTTCCACGGTTACTCAGAACGCCGAGAATGCGAGCGAGGCTAATCATCTCGCTGCTCAGGCGGTCAAGGTGGCCGAACAGGGCGGTGTCGTGGTAACGCGCGTGGTGGAAACCATGGACGGGATCAACGCCAGTTCCGACAAGATTGCCGATATTGTCGGCATGATCGAAAGCATCGCATTCCAGACGAATATCCTCGCCTTGAACGCGGCGGTGGAGGCGGCGCGTGCCGGCGAGCAGGGCAGAGGCTTTGCGGTGGTCGCCTCCGAGGTGCGCTCGCTCGCGCAGCGTTCGTCGACCGCGTCGAAAGAGATCAGGGAACTCATTCTTGATTCCGTGCAGCGGGTGCGCACCGGTGCCGGCTACGCGCAGGAAGCCGGCGAAGCCATGGACAGGATTACGCAGGAGGTGAAGCGTGTGACGGATCTCATGAGTGAAATCGCAGCTTCTTCGCAGGAACAGAGCAAGGGCATCGGCGAGGTCAATGAGGCTGTTACGCAGATGGATCAGGTTACGCAGCAGAACGCGGCACTGGTCGAAGAAGCCGCGGCGGCAGCCAGTTCGCTGGAGATGCAGGCAGACGATCTGAAGGCTGCCGTTTCCATGTTCCGGCTGGATGCATAGCGTGGTGCCGGCGTGTGCTTCGCCGCTCAGGCGCGCAGTGGGGTTCCGGCGCATCTCGATGCATCGCGAAGCCCGCCTTGATGCCACCGGCACTCATGCCCGCACGGACTGCGCGACGCGCTGCAAACAATATGCAAGAAAGCCTACACCCCGGAGCTTCCATGGCCATGTCGAAAGAGGTTTCCGACGCAACGCCTGAGAACGACCTGATGGACGACGGTTCACATCTGTACAGCCAGGCATGGGCGTCGTCGCTCACCTCGCTGACGGAGGTGTTGCGGCACAATGCCGCCGATATCGTCAAGCGATTCTATGATGGACTGATTCGCCTGCCCAAGTCGGAGCACACGCTTGCGGCGCTGTCGGAGCGGGAACTTCAGCATCTCAAGACGCAACAGATCCAGAATCTGTACGCGCTCGCGTCACCGGAGCTGACCGCAATCGATCATCGTGCAATGGCGTTGCGAGTCGGACGTATCCACGCCATTGTCGGGTTGGAGTGGGAAGACCTGATTCGCAGCCGGGGCATTCTTTCCGCTGCGATTCACGACACACTCGATACGACACTGCACGGCAGGGCGCTGGCGGTACTGGGAAGGCGATTGACGCAGGATCTGGCCTGGCAAACGGAGGCCTACCAGCGTCTGCAGACTTCGCGTCAGGACGTGCTGTTACGCGTGACCCGGCTGGCGTGGGAAGTGGAGAGTTACACGGATCTAATCGGCCGGGTTGTTCAGATCCTCGGCGAACACGACGAGGTCGCGGGCTGCTCCGTTGGGCGACCCGATAGTCAGGGAATTTTTCGCTTCGAGTCGGTGTCAGGCAAAACCATGGAGCGGTACCTTGCCGATATGGAGAACTCGACCCAACGGCCGATCTCGAATGGCGACCTGCCTCAAGGCCAGGGCCCAGTCGGGCGCGCCTGGCGTAGCGGGAACGTGGAGCGAAGCATCAACTTTGCGACGGATCCCCTGATGGCGCCGTGGAAGACACTGGCAATGCAGGAGAATTTCCGCTCCAGCGTGGCGATTCCTTTACGTCAACCCGGGCATGCTCCTAAAGCCATTCTTTTGCTCTATAGCGCGTTTCCCGGCGGGTATTCGGCAGCGGACCAGATGGCCTTCATCACGCCATTGCAAACTCTTTTGGGGCTCGCGATTGCGCGGATCGAGAATCAGGAAGGGCGGACCCAGGCGGTCCCTTATGCGACGCGACAGCATTGGGCGGCGCTGCTCAGATCGGATGCGCTGGAAATGTACTATCAGCCGCTATTGGACCTCAAAACCGGGCAGGTGACCAAAGTCGAAGCGCTGGCTCGACTGCGCGACGGTGATAAGGTTCTGACGCCTGGTGAGTTTTTCCCGGCGCTGTCCTCGGATGATTTCCTCGATCTTTACGTCCGGGGCTTGGCACAGGTGCTGTCGCAGCGCAATCGCTGGCTCCAGGCGGGTTTCGAGTTGAAGGTGTCGGTGAATCTGCCGTCCAGTGCGTTGGGTGACAACCGCTATTTCGAAGCCACCCGGCAGGCCTTGACGGAATACGTTTGCTGCCCGGACATGCTAACCCTCGAAATTCTGGAAACGGATGCACTTCCATCCGGTATGGATGTGTGCGGCGAACTGGCGAAATTCAAGTTGCTCGGCATCAACCTGGCCGAAGACGATCTGGGGTCCGGGCACAGCAGCCTGAATCGGTTGCGTGAATTGCCCTTTGACTGGATCAAGATCGACCGCAGTATCGTGAGTGTTGCGGGTCAGGATGCTTCTAACGTGTTGCGTTTCGTCTATCAGTTGACAAGGCTTGGCCGCTCGTTGGGTAAATCGGTGGTCGTGGAAGGGATTGAAGATGCGGGCATGCTGGAAGCCATCGTCATTCTCGGTGCCGACGTCGCTCAAGGCTATGCGATTGCGCGCCCCATGCCCCCGCAGCAGTTGACGGCATGGATGCATAACCGGCCCCAGTTGCCGCGCTCTCTGAGCGCGAAAAGTGCGTTGGGGAAACTGGCTACGTTGTTGATCTGGGAAGAACGCCTGCATCTGATCTGCGAGGACCCGCGCGCTTTTGGCAGGCTGTTTGACATCGTGACGACGCCGCCCGCGATCGGAGTCGTTGCAGCGGCTGCGCCGGCGCCGCTCGACTCGGCGTGTCAGGTTTGTCCATTCTCCAGGTTCTTTAGTGAAACGGAGTCCATTCTGCCGAGGGAACTGTCGGATCCGACCGCGCAGCGAGCCCTGATTGCGGCGGCGGTGAGTCACGGACCGGACAGTGTGGCCTATCGGTCGGCACGCCAGCGGTTGGTGACCGCCATCATGAGCGAAGCGGTGGAATACTGAGCAATGTCGCTTCGCGCAGGCGGCTGCAACGTACGTGGAGGTGACCGCATACGTGTGCGCCGGCTCTTGGGGTATCTCTCTTCTTTTTGACGCGCGACGTCTTGCGCAAGTTTCCATGATCAGGAATGCATTCTCCGCCATGTCCATAGACAGGCGTTTTAGTCTCAGTGTCGCAGTCGCACTCCTTCCGGTCCTGGTTTTGTGTGGCAGGCTGGTTGTGCACGAGTGGCACTCGTATATTGTCGCTGACGACGCCCTCTACGCGTTCCAGAGCTATCGCGCCGGATTGCAGGCAATCGAGCGCGTCTCGGCTGAGCGCGGCCCGACGAACAGCGTGCTGGGCGAAGACTTACCGACTCCTGACGCGAGAAGTGCGAAGCTGCGTCTCGCGCGCGAGGAGAGTGATGCCGCGATCGAGAAGTTGATCGAGATGCTTCAGTCCGGCCACTGTCCAGCATGTGCCGTGGAGCTTGCGCATATCAGGGAAGCACGCGACGAGCTCGCAGCCGCACGGGTGAATGTCGATGCGCTCATCCGTCTGCCGTTGGCACAACGGCGGGAGCGTGCGGTGTCGAGTGCAGTGGACGGGATGATCAAGGTCATTCCACAGTTTGCGCCCGCGATCGACGCGTTGGCCGCAAATGTGGTCAAGGGCGATACGCGTGCGTTGAATTGCCTGATCCTTGCCACGCTGACCGCGGATCTGCGGGAAGCGGCTGGCCAACTCGGCTCACACTTTACGGCGACCCTGACGGCGCGCAGAGCGCTCGGTGAAGACGATCAGCTCGCCATCGAGCGGACGCAGGGGAGAGTCGACCAGTTGCGTGAACTGATCGATGCGCATGTCCGGGACCGGTCGGCGCTGGAATCAACGGCGTTCGACAAAATGAATCAGCAGTATTTCGGGGAGGGCATTGCCTATATCGCAGAGGTTCGCCGCCTCGCGAGCCGGCCGGGCGGCGCCGGCATATCTCCCGCGCAGCTGGCGGATCACTACGTGCCGCTGATGCGGCCGGTTACGGCGTTCCGCGACCAGGTGTTGGATCTTGCTGACACGGAGATCCGTCAACACCGTAGCAATGCCTTGATGCTACTCGCGGCCAGCGCCCTCTCCGTATTTCTGCTGTTGGCGATACTGCTTTCGATCGCGACGTTATTCAGAAGACGCGTGATTCGACCGCTCCTCGACGCAACGCATGTAATTGGCGCGATAGCAAACGGCGACCTCACCGCGGAAATCCCGGCAGCGCGCTATCGGGGTGAGATCAAGGCCATGTTCAATGCAATCGGCGTGCTGAAAGCGAACAGCGTCGAGCGGCAGCAGCTCGAACGCGAGCGAGGCCGTCTGATCCATGAACTGAAAGCCATGGCGGAAACCGATTTCCTGACCCACCTGCTCAATCGCCGCGCGTTCGAAAGCAGGGCGCGCGTGAGCTGTGCCGAACGGAATGCGGCCGAACCGGAACTCGCGCTGATCATGTTCGACATCGACCACTTCAAGAGGATCAACGATACTTACGGTCACGCCACAGGCGATCACGCGTTGCAACTCGTCGCCCGTCTTTGCCGTGAAACCTGCCGGGATTCGGATGTCGTCGCGAGATGGGGTGGGGAAGAGTTTGCGGTACTCAGCCGCGTGCACGATGCAGCAGAGGCGCTTGCGATAGCGGATCGCTTGCGTCGCAAGATCAGCGAGACCCGAATCCCTTGCAACGGCGGCGATGCTTTCACTATCACCGCAAGCTTTGGCGTCGCGCTCGCGTCAGCCTGCGAATCGCGCGACGTGGGCCGTCTTTTCAGGCACGCCGATCGTCTGTTGTATCAGGCAAAAGAGGCTGGGCGTGATCGGATCGTTGCCGATCCGCTCGGCGTGCCAATCGGCAACGCCTGACAACATGGCTTAGTGGCGAGCGCGCCTCCTTCATCAGCCGCCTCGAAGCGGCCATACAATCTAGCCTTTGAACTCGACCGAAACAAAGACCTTCTTGCACGTCTCGACAACCTCCCAGGTTCCCTGAAATCCTGCGGTAATCAGAAACCGGTCCCCCGCTCGCACGGTTTTCGCGGTTCCATTCGCGTCCCGAATGACCGACACGCCTTCGAGAATCTCGCAGTACTCGCTTTCGGTGAAATTCACGGCCCACTGACCGCAAGCCCCTTCCCATATTCCCGCCGCAAGCTGTCCGCACGGGCTGGCGAAATGCGTATGAACGGTCTGGCAAGGATCACCGGCCAGCACAGTTTCTGCCTTCGGCATGTACTCGGTGCTTTCCTTGGCAGGCGCTGAAAAATCCACGATGTTCAGAATACTCATAAAGTCTCGAATGGAGGAATAAAGAGAACGCAACGGAAAAGAAGCGCAGCGCGGGCACCCACTGCCCGCGCCACGCCCAAAAGAATGTCGCCCGATAGCAATAGCGCAAAGAGCGATTCAAAACACAATCGCCAGGCACTCAGTCACTCAACTGCCTGACTTCAATTGGGCCCAAAGCCGGTTCTCGAGCCGCATGATCGGCGCAGGCTGTGGCCGCATCAACGTCATCTTGTTCAGCACGGCTTCAGGCGGATACACATTCGCATCCTGCTCGATCGCCGGCGTCACGTACTGCCGCGCTGCGCGATTCGCAGTCGGATAGAACACTTCGTTCGTAATCTCCGCACTCACTTTCGGATCTTCGATGTAGTTCATCCACTTCATCGCCGCTTCGGGGTGCGGTGCATCTTTGGGTATCACCATCACGTCCATCCAGACGAGGCCCGCGTCCTTGATGTTCGAGAACCGCACCTCATACGAGCGTCTGGCTTCCGATGCGCGTCGCCGTGCAATCCCCACGTCGCCGGAAAAGCCGAACGCCACGCAGATGTCGTTGTTTGCCAGATCGTTGATATAGCCGGACGAATTGAATTGGGTGATATAAGGCCGGACTTTCTTCAGCACCTCATATGCGGCCTGGTAGTCGCCGGGATTAGTGCTATTCGGATCCTTATGCATGTACTGCAGCACGGCGGGGAAGACGTCGGCGGCCGAGTCGAGAAACGACACCCCGCAGCTTTTCACCTTCGCGAGATTCGCCGGGTCGAATAACAGCGACCAGCTATCCACAGGCGCTTCGCCTCCAAGCGCTTTCTTCACCGCTTGCACGTTGTAGCCGATACCGTCGGTGCCCCACGCCCACGGCACGCCGTATTGATTGCCGGGGTCCGCGTCGGCAATCAGTTTCATCAAGCCAGGATCGAGGTGGGCGAGGTTCGGCATCTTCGACTTGTCGATCTTCTGATAGATGCCGGCTTCGATCTGCCGCGCCATATAACTCGATGTCGGCACCACGATGTCATAGCCGGAACTGCCCGCAAGCAGTTTGGCCTGCAACGTGTCGTCGCTGTCGTAACTGTCGTATTTCACGTTAATGCCGGATTGCTTTTCGAAGTTGGCAATCGTGTCCTTGCCAATGTAGTCCGACCAGTTATAGACATTCAGCGATGTGTCCGCAGCGCGCGCGGCGTTCATTGCGGTCAAAGCGGTCAGCGAGCACAGCATCGTGCCGGCAAGCGAAAGCAGCGTGGCGTGACGAGTCTTCATTCTGCAATCTCCTTGATATCGATCTTCAGTTTTCACCGCGGTACGGGCGTGCGCGTGCCTTCCTTCTCGATTCGCGCAATCCGCAACGAATGCTAACGACGACAAGAGACGTGGCGTCGCCTGCCGCGGCGCAAGCGCACAGCAGAGCTAAAAAGAAAGCGGATAAGCGCCGGCAAGCGAGCTTGCCGGGCATGAACGGACGACGTTGCAGGCGCGAGCGCTAAACGAACGGCCCCTCGCACGCAACACGGGTCCGCGAAAGGAGAAGGGGACTAGGGCAGAAGCGACGCGATCTCGTCGGTGCGCACAGGAATGGCGGAGGGTGCTGCAACGACGTTATGCCGGCGTACGGAGCGACGCGACAATACCGTGTCGATAGACAGGGGGCGGGATGGCGAAGCGCAGTGACTTCCCTGATGAGCGATCGGACAGCCGAACAGGATCGTTCTTTCCCGACCGCGCTGGTATCTCACCAATGGACCACGGACTTTCACGATTGAACCCGAAGCGACGTTGAGTAGAAGTTCTCGATAATGCACATGCATGCACGGTGAGAACCACCGAACTGCCGTCCTAGGATAGCCGAGCCATTATTTTCGTCAAAGGATTTTCTGACAATACGCTGGTGAACGTACTAATGCGAGCGCATGACATGAAGCATGCCTCGCATCGAATGCGCGACGATGAAGCGCTATTGACCCTGCAGATTCGGATTGCCGGCGGGAACGCCAGAGCCGGTTTCGGACGAGCCTGTCGTGGAGGGACCGTATCCGGTAGCCGCATTGTTCTGCGCGGAAACGCGGGCTTCGGCCGCCTGAATGTCGGCGGGATAGGTGGAGTCGGTTGCGACCGCGGGGTTGTAGCCGGCCTGTTCGAGCTGCTTCAATTGCGCCTTGACCTCGGCACGCGTGAGCGGTTGCTCGGATTGCGCGAACGACGCCAGCGGGGCGGCCAGCACGACGACTAGCGCCACTGCCTTGATGAGCGATTTCATGATGCTTCCCTCCGAGAATTTTTTTGGGGCGCCGCACCAATCTTCGGCACCATGCACGGATTCTAGGAAGCGAGTGCTCCAGGGGAAACCACTAACGCGGTAATTCAGTGTTGCGGCAAACAACAAGTCGGCGTGATGTAATGTCCGCCGTAATATTTGAGTAAACGTTTTTACACGCCCTGGCGTACATCCACTCGGTAGGCGGTGACCTGCCGATAGGTGTCGCCTGCGCGCACGATCACCTCGTCCTGTTCGGCCATGTTGACCTGATTCGGAAATCCGCCTGCTTCGAGACAAAAGCCCGCGTGCGGTTGATACGCAATGCCGCCGCGTCCCACATCGCCATTCAGCGAATTGCCGCTATAGAACTGTAAGCCGCGTTGATCGGTCGACACGGTCAATTCACGTCCGCTGGCAGGGTCGTAGGCGCGGGCAACCTGGCGCATGGCCGGCGTGCCGCTATTCGTGCCGAACTCACGCGTATCGCGCAGCACGTAGCAATGATCGAATCCGCCGGCCGTCGCCAACTGTGCGTGCGGCCATTCGAGCCGCGCACCGATCGGTGCGCTCTGCCGAAAATCGAAGGCGTTGCCCGCCACCTCGGCCAGCTTGCACGGAATCAAGTCGGTGTCGACTTCGAAGAACCGGTCGGCATCGATCGACAGCATATGACCACGAATGTCCGCGCCCGCGCGGCCTGTGAGGTTGAAGTACGGATGGCTCGTCAGATTGAGCGGCGTAGCCGCATCCGTGACGGCTTCATAGGCGATGGTCAGCGTGCCGTCGTCGTCGAGCGAGTAGCGCACTTGCGTTGTCACATTGCCCGGAAAACCGGCGTCGCCTTCGGGCGACTCCAGACGCATGAGCAGCGCGCCGTTGTCCTCGCTCACATCCCATAGCGCGCGATGAAACCCGCTCGTGCCACCATGTAACAGGTTCGTGCCGTTATTCCGGTCGAGCGTGTATTCGATACCGTCGAGCGTGAAGCGCGCATTGGCGATGCGGTTCGCCCAGCGTCCTATCAGTCCGCCCATATAGGTGTTGGCCGCTACATACTCGGCGGGCGTGTCGTGACCGAGCAGGATATCGCCGAGTACGCCGGCACGATCCGGCGCATGCCAGGACACCAGCGTCGCGCCAAGATCGCTGATGGCGACTTTCATGCCGTGCGCGTTACGCAGCGTGAAGAGACGGACGGCGTCGCCGCCGCGCAATGTGCCCCACGGCTCAGAAGAAAGTTGTGCAATGCTGATCATGTCGTTGGTGAGAAGAAAAGAGAATAGGCATGCTCAGCCCGGCGCCGGTGTCGAATTCACCCGCTCCTGGTACTCGCGCGGTGTGCAACCGAGTTCACGGCGAAACACCGCATACATGTATTGCAGTGACGTGAAGCCGCAACGGATCGCCACTTCCGCGCTCGACGCATCGCGCTTCGCCAATAGCGCCTTCGCCACATCGAGTTTATGGCGCAGGATTTCCTGATGCACGGTGCACTGCCGCTCGCGCCTGAAGTACTCTTCGAGCGACGAACGCGACACGCCCACATAGTCGGCGACCTGTTCGGTGCGAATACCCTGGCACGCGTATTGGCGAATAAAGTGGCGAGCCCGCATCACGTAAGGACTTGCAAGCGGTTGGTGCCTGGTCGACTCGAGCACGTTGATGCCGACCGGCGGCACGAGAATGCGCCGCCCCGGAAAGCGCGCGCCATGCAGCATTTGATGCAACAGGTGAGCCGCGGTGCGGCCCATTTCCTCAGTGCCCTGAATCACCGAAGACAATGGAATTCGCGTCAACGTGCGTGTCAACGGATCGTTGTCGATGCCGATGATCGCGACTTCCTCCGGCACGGGAATTCCGGCAATCAAACACGCCTGGAGCAGATGCCTAGCACGAGCATCGGTCACGGCAATGATGCCGACCGGCTTCGGTAGATCCCGCAGCCATGCGGTGAGCTGCTCGGTCGCCTGATTCCATGACGGCGCGCTGGTCGACAGGCCGCGATACATCTCGCTGGCGATCTGCGCGGCGCTGCGGCCATCCGCACTGCGCAAATGAGCAAACGCGAGTTCGCGCTGTTGCGCCCAGCGGTTTTCCTGTGCCTGCGGCAGGCTGTACAACGCGAAGTGCTGGAGACCCGCGCCGATCAGATGCGTATAGGCGAGCGAGATGAGCTTGCTGTTGTCGGTGGCGATATAGGGTAAATCCGGAGGGTAGTGCGCAGGATCTTCGAACGACGAACCCACGGCAACCACGGGCAATGGACAATCGCGCAACGCTTCGCCCACGGCGGGATCGTCGAAATCCGCAATGATGCCGTCGCCGTCGAAGCGTTCAATGCCCGTTAGCCGGCAGCGAAAGTCTTCTTCGAGAAAGAGGTCCCACGCCACACGCGTGGACAGCAGGTAATTACCAATGCCGGTGATGATCTCGCGATCGTAGACCTTGTTCGCGTTGAACAGCAGTGCGATCCGATGGGTCGTCTGTGGTGTTTGCGGACGGGTCATGGCGGTAAGCGGCGTTGGGTGCCCGTTTAGCGCGGCACCGGTTTTAAGCGTCTGGTTATTCTAGGCCTCGAATCACGCCCTGGTGCGAAACAAAATGGCGGGCGGTAAGAAACATCAAGCACGCTGCGCAATTTCGCAATTGCCGATGCATCTTGCAAGCGGCAGCATGGCGTCACCTTGTCGACCGGCGCGACGACGTCGCACGGGTTGCGGTGCAACATAACTGGAGACGCAGATGTCTTACTTCGAACACATTCCCGAGATCCGCTACGAGGGCCCGCAATCGGATAATCCGCTTGCGTACCGCCACTACGATAAAAGTAAAAAGGTACTCGGCAAAACCCTCGAAGAACATCTGCGTATTGCCGTGTGCTACTGGCACACGTTCGTCTGGCCGGGCGTGGATATTTTCGGGCACGGAACGTTTCGCCGCCCTTGGCAGCAAGCCGGCGATGCCATGGAGCGGGCACGGCAAAAGGCGGATTCCGCATTCGAGTTCTTCTCGAAGCTCGGCACGCCGTACTACACGTTTCACGACACCGACGTCGCACCCGAAGGGTCGAACCTGAAGGAATACAGCGAAAACTTCCTGCATATTGCCGACTATCTGGCGCGCAAGCAGGAGGACAGCGGCATCAAGTTGCTGTGGGGCACCGCCAATCTATTCTCGCATCCCCGTTACGCGGCGGGCGCGGCCACCAATCCTGATCCAGAGGTGTTCGCATTTGCGGCGACGCAGGTGCGCCATGCTCTCGATGCGACGCAAAGACTCGGCGGCGACAACTATGTCTTGTGGGGTGGACGTGAAGGTTACGATACGTTGCTCAATACCGATCTGGTGCGCGAACGTGATCAGCTCGCCCGTTTTCTGCATATGGTCGTCGATCACGCGCACAAGATCGGCTTCAAAGGCTCGCTGCTGATTGAACCCAAGCCACAGGAGCCGACCAAGCATCAATACGATTACGATGTCGCGACCGTACACGGCTTCCTGCTGCAACACGGACTCGAGAAAGAGATTCGGGTAAACATCGAGGCTAATCATGCGACGCTCGCGGGTCATTCGTTTCATCACGAGATCGCGACGGCCTATGCGCTGGATATTTTCGGCAGCGTCGACGCGAATCGCGGCGACCCGCAAAACGGCTGGGATACCGATCAGTTCCCAAATAGTGTGGAAGAGCTGACGCTCGCCTTCTACGAAATTCTCAAACATGGCGGCTTCACAACGGGCGGCATGAACTTCGACTCGAAAGTACGGCGGCAAAGTGTCGATCCGGAAGACCTGTTCTACGGCCACATTGGGGCAATCGATAACCTCGCGCTCGCTGTCGAACGCGCCGCGGTGCTGATCGAAAACGATCGCCTGGATCAATTCAAGCGTCAACGATATGCAGGCTGGGAAGCGGAGTTCGGCCGCAAGATCCTGTCCGGCGACTATTCGCTCTCCACGCTGGCGACGGATGCGTTGGCGCGCGGTCTGAATCCGCAGCATGCCAGCGGCCATCAGGAGCTGATGGAAAACATCGTGAATCAGGCTATTTACAGCGGACGCTGATCCGGATCGTAGGAAGACGTGGCTGAGAAGTCGTAGCACCTCATAAAAATCGCGCGGCCACGTCGACCGCGCGAAACAGGAAGCTTTGGGTTGTCGCTTGTCCGGTCCTGCGGCTCGCAGCGCAGGCCGTCCAATCCGGTATTCCGGCTATCAGAAGAAGGAGAGAGACATGAAATTCGCAACGCGTCGTACCGTGTTGAGTTCGCTCGTGTGTGGAGCGGTGCTCGCCAGCCTGTCGCTTGTCGCGCCGCTCGCGCATGCAAGCAAGGATCATCCGGAAATCGGCTTCTGTATCGACGATCTGCGCGTGGAGCGCTGGTCACGCGATCGTGACTATTTCGTTGCCGCGGCAGAAAAGCTCGGTGCGAAAGTGTCGGTGCAATCCGCCGACGCGAGCGAAGAGCGGCAGATCTCGCAGATCGAAAACCTGATTTCGCGCGGCGTCGACGTCATCGTAATCGTGCCGTTCAATTCGAAGACGCTCGGCAATGTGGTTGCGGAAGCAAGGAAAGCCGGCATCAAGGTCGTCTCGTATGACCGCCTGATTCTCGATGCCGATGTGGACGCCTATATCTCGTTCGATAACGAGAAAGTCGGCGAATTGCAGGCGCAAGGCGTCTACAACGCGCAGCCAAAGGGCAACTACTTCCTGCTCGGCGGTGCGCCGACGGACAACAACGCCAAGATGCTGCGCGAAGGCCAGCTCAAAATCCTGAAGCCCGCCATGGACCGGGGCGACATTAAAGTAGTCGGTCAGCAGTGGGTGCCGGAATGGAGTGCTTCCACGGCGCTGCGCATTGTCGAAGATGCGCTGACGGCCAACAACAACAAGATCGATGCGATCGTCGCATCGAACGACGGCACCGCAGGTGGCGCGATTCAGGCGCTCGCCGCGCAGCACCTGGCGGGCAAGGTGCCGGTCTCCGGGCAGGACGCGGACCTCGCGGCCGTCAAGCGTGTGATTGCCGGCACGCAAACCATGACCGTCTACAAGCCGCTGAAGCTGATTGCCGGCGAAGCCGCCAAGCTCTCGGTGGCTCTCGCGAAGGGCCAGAAGCCCGCCTATAACGCGCAATACGACAACGGCAAGAAGAAAGTCGACACGGTGCTCCTGCAACCCACGTTGCTCACCAAGAGCAATGTCGACGTAGTCGTCAAGGACGGCTTCTATAGCCAGGCCCAGCTCGCGAGCCAATGAGCGTAACGTGTGCGCGGCGGACGGCGATGCGCGTGGTGCGTATCGGCGCCGCCGCGCGCCTTGCAGCGAGGCATAGCGAATGACGCAACCTCTCATGACGATGCGCGGCATCGTCAAGGCGTTTTCCGGCGTGAAGGCGCTCGACGGTATCGACCTCACGATCGCGCCGGGCGAGTGCGTGGGTCTGTGTGGCGAGAACGGCGCGGGCAAATCCACGCTGATGAAAGTGCTCTCCGGCGTGTATCCGTGGGGCACGTGGGACGGCGAGATCATCTGGGAAGGCGAGCCGTTGAAAGCCGCCAGCGTGCGTGACACCGAGCGCGCCGGCATCATCATCATTCACCAGGAGTTGATGCTGGTGCCGGAATTGTCGGTGGCGGAGAACATCTTCCTCGGCAATGAAATTACGCTGCCCGGTGGCCGCATGAATTACGCGGCGATGTACCAGCGCGCCGACGAACTGCTGCGCGAACTCGGTATCAGCGGAATCAATGCCGCACAGCCGGTGATGAACTATGGCGGGGGGCACCAGCAGTTGATCGAGATTGCCAAGGCGCTAAACAAGCGCGCCAAACTGCTGATTCTCGATGAACCGTCTTCTTCGCTGACCGCATCCGAGATCCGTATTCTGCTCGACATCGTGCGCGATCTGAAGCGGCGCGGCGTGGCCTGTGTGTACATTTCGCACAAGCTCGACGAAGTGGCGGCCGTCTGCGACACGATCAGCGTGATTCGCGACGGCCGTCACGTCGCGACGGAGCCGATGCGCGCGCTTACGACCGACCGCATCATTTCGCTGATGGTGGGCCGCGAGATCAAGAACCTGTTTCCGCGCGAGCCGCATCCGATCGGCGAGGTGATCTTCGAAGCGCGTCATGTCACCTGTTTCGACGTGACCAATTCGCGTCGCAAGCGGGTCAACGACGTGTCGTTCGCGCTGCGGCGTGGCGAGATTCTTGGCGTGGCCGGCCTGGTCGGCGCGGGCCGCACAGAGTTGATGCAGGCAATCTTCGGCGCGTATCCCGGCGTAAGCGAAGCGACCGTGGTGATGGACGGCAAGCCGCTCAGGATTCGCGCGCCCGTTGACGCGATTCGCGCGGGCATCGCCATGGTGCCGGAAGATCGCAAACGCCACGGCATCGTGCCTGGGCTGAGCGTCGGCCACAACATCACGCTCGCGGTGTTGGCGCGCTTTGCCTCGGCTGGCCGGATTGATTCCGCGGCCGAACTCGATACGATTCACACGGAGATGAAGCGGCTTTCGGTGCGCGCCGCGCATCCCATGTTATCGATTGCGAGTCTGTCCGGCGGCAATCAACAGAAGGCCGTGCTGACACGCATGCTGCTGACCGACCCGAAAGTGCTGATTCTCGACGAACCCACGCGTGGCGTGGATGTCGGCGCGAAATACGAAATCTACAAACTGATTTTTCAACTGGCGCAGCGCGGCATGTCGATCGTGATGGTGTCCTCCGAATTGCCCGAAGTGCTCGGTATCAGCGATCGTGTGCTGGTGATCGGCGAAGGCGAGTTGCGCGGCGATTTCGTCAATGACGGTCTGACTCAGGAGGACATACTCAGCGCTGCGATCCGTCCCGTGCCACGATCCCCGAACCCAACCGTAGCGAGTGCCGCATGACGCCCGACGTTACTTCCCACCGCGCCGATGAAGCCGTGCCGCGAGGCGCATTCGGCGGTCCGCAGCGCCTTCAGCAACTGTTCGCGCGCTACAAGATTCTCGCGCTGCTGATCGCCGTGGCCGCGATCTGGATTTTCTTTTCGGTGCTCACGCACGGCGCATTCGTTACGCCGCGCAATCTGTCGAACCTGCTGCGGCAGATGTCGATTACCGGCATGCTCGCGTGCGGCATGGTGTTCGTGATCATTGCCGGCGAGATCGATCTGTCGGTCGGCTCGCTGCTCGGTTTGCTCGGCGGCGTGGCGGCGATACTCGACGTCAACCGACACTGGCCGCTCGGCGTCACGTTGCCGGTGGTCATGCTGCTTGGGGTACTGATCGGCATGTTCAACGGATGGTGGTCGACTTACCGGCGCGTGCCTTCGTTCATTGTCGGGCTCGGCGGCATGCTTGCCTATCGCGGCATTCTGCTCGGTGTGACAGGCGGATCGACGATTGCACCGGTGTCGGATGGTTTCGTGTTCGTCGGCCAAGGGTATCTGCCGAGACTCGCGGGCGATACGCTTGCGGTGGTGCTGTTTCTGTTGCTGGCGTTTCTGACGATACGCCAGCGGCGCAACCGCGAGCGCTATCAACTGCGGGTGGTGCCGTTCTGGCAGGACGTCGTGAAGTTGGTCGGCGCGGGTGTGATTCTCGCCGGCTTCGTCGCCACACTTGACCGTTACGGTGGCATTCCCGTGCCGGTGCTGTTGCTGCTCGCGCTGCTGGGCATCTTTACGTGGATCGCCACGCAGACGGTGTTCGGGCGGCGCATCTACGCGGTCGGTTCGAACCTCGAAGCGACCCGGCTCTCAGGCGTCAACACTAACCGCGTGAAACTGGCGATCTTCGCGCTGATGGGGCTGATGTGCGCGTTCGGCGGCATCGTCAATACGGCGCGGCTTGCGGCGGGATCGCCTTCGGCCGGATCGATGGGCGAACTCGATGCGATTGCCGCGTGTTTTATCGGCGGGACGTCGATGCGCGGAGGGTCCGGCACGGTCTACGGCGCGCTGATCGGCGCGCTCGTCATGGCGAGCCTCGATAACGGCATGTCGATGCTGGACGTGGATGCGTATTGGCAGATGATCGTGAAGGGCAGCATTCTCGTGCTGGCCGTTTGGATCGATGTGGTGTCGGGGTCGAATAGGCGGTGAGATGAAAAGGCGGGAGAGGTGCGGCGGCTACTTTGGTCCGGTGCCGCACCAATCCGTCAGAGCTTCCCCCATTTCTTCGATAACGGGGTTCCAATCTCCGAGTTCGCGCTGGCGGAATAGCCGCATTGATGGGTACCAGGGGCTATCTGTTCTGGCGGTTAGCCAGCGCAACTCCGAGTACGCGGGCAAAAGTACCCAGACTGGAAGGTTTGCCGCACCGGCGAGATGTGCAGCGGCAGTATCGACGGTAATGAGCAGGTCAAGCGTTTCAAGAATGGCGAGCGTGTCGGTGAAGTCTTCAATGATGGGTCCGAGCGTGTGTAAATCAAATTGGTCTGCCAGCGGTACGCCGTCGCATTCATGCTCCCCTTTCTGTACGGAAAACCAGGTCGTTCCCGGATGGGAAAGAAGGGGTTTCAGCGTTTCGATACCGATCGATCGGAACCGATCTAGAGCGGTGTGCGCACCGCCCGCCCACACTACACCGATTCTCGTGCGTTTCTTATGCGCCGCTAATGGTGAGATGACATCGAGCTTTTGCCGCCATTGGTCAATATGGAGTGGCGCGGCCGAAACGTATGGCATGGCAATAGGCAACATGGAGAGATCAAGGTTCATATGCGCTGGCATTCTCAGCATATGGCTCCAATAGTCGTAAGGGCCGGCGGGTGTTGTTGTAAAAACCGACCGTACGCTCCTCATGCTTGCTGCGATTTTGGCGACAGGTTGGCTGACCAGCACATCGACAATAGCACCCTGCCGGTGTAGCCATTCGGCAAACCGGATGAACTGGATTTCGTCGCCCCGTCCTTGTTCGCCGACGAGTAGGAAACGACATCCGCAAACTGGTTCGCCATTCCACACCTGAAAATCTGGAAAGACCAAAGTGGCACGTGTTAGGGGCATGGCGTAAGCGGCATTGCGACGCGCCCATCCGCTCTTAAAATCGCCCTGACTCAGTTCGAGGCATGCAAGTTGGCACTGCATGACAGGATCATCAGGTGTGAGTCGGACCGCTTCCCTGCTGTAGGCCAGCGCTTCCGCAACTCTGCCGCGGACGCTCAGCGCATGTGCCGCGTAGTGGTGCAGCGTGACGCGTCGCGGATCGATCTCGAGTCCCTGGCGGGCGACACTCAGCATATCGGCGAAACGATCCGCTCTATATAACGCGAGACACAGCGCCTGCAATGTTTCGGGATTGTCCGCTTCCCGTGTTCTGATCTGTGCGATCGCACGGCTTGCCTGTGCCGTACGCCTGGCTTTGGCTAGTGCTGCGATTAAATCGAACCCGTCTTGCAGGGAAGATGAGTCGAGCGCCCATGCGGCTAGCCAATAGTCGGCGGCATCGTCAGCCTCCCCGAGTTCGGCGCTTATGCGCGCGATGGCACGCGTCGCATGATGAAGGTCCGTCTCTATGGAAAGAGCCGCTTTGTATTGCGCTTTCGCTTCGGCGAGGCGGCCGCCGAGTCGCAGGCAATCCGCCAGATTGCGATGCAAGGTTGCGGTGCTTCCAGAGAGATCAATCGCATGACGGTAGAACGCTTCCGAACGTGGGTAGTCGCCTTTCATCGCGGCGATCAGGCCGGCGTGTTCCCACAGATCGGCACGCGCTGGGTCGGCCTTTAGAGCGCGTTCCAGATACGCGTCTGCTTCTGGGATTTTTTCCAGGTGCACGCATACCAACCCCATACGGTGTAGTGCATGGACATTGTACGGGTTCGAGGCCAACGCCCGTTGGTATCCGCTTTCCGCGTCTTTCATGCGGAAGGCGGAGTAGTCGGCGTCTGCACGAGCAATCAGCGTGTGCACGTCCATTGAATCGGAGTGGTGGGTAATGGCCTTTTGCATTTTCAAAGATAGTGGGCTTTGCTTATGCGAAAAGTTGTGTTTCTGCGCTCCGTGATGGAAACGCAGGGGGCCTGCTCGCACGCTATGAACGTCACTGCATATAGGTAGCGAAAATCACATCATCATTGAGGTCGGTATCAGGGCTTAGCGTGACGTAATAAACGCCTGCTGCCGGGCGCGATATGATGCATTGGGCACCGCTGCCTGATGCAAATTTTCTAACGCAAGGTGCGTTTACCGTAGTGGGCGAGCCGGCCCTCAGATACATTGTTCCCGATTCAAGACTAGATCTATTTGAGAGGGCTACCCTGAGGATCGATGCACCAGCCGGGACGTCCAGCTTGAAGAACTTCATGACGTTCGATTTCGCGGCAATCATGAGATTGACGTCGAAACTCAGATCGGTTGACTCAGGGGCGGCGACCGTAAAGGGCCGAGTTACCCTGCTAACTGCGCCTGTGCTGTCAGTCGTCGTTAATGTGATGTTGTAAGTGCCCGGATATTCGTAGTTGTAGATCGGGTTGACTGATTGTGCGCTTAACACATCAACCGCATTGCCGGAGCCGAGAGTCCACGTCCACGACTTGATCGACGCAGAGCCTCTCGCGGTCGACAGGTCTGTACACGTCACCAACATTGCGGACATACTCTGGGAACATTTGAAATCCGCTGCGGCTGGAATCTCGCCAGCCTTTGCCGCCGCAACTGTTGCCGCCGCATCGAGGATACCCGATCCCATCGAATGATCCGGCTGTTTTGGGAATTGCTGGGCGTGCTGTGTGATTAGTGTGCGCATCTCGGCCGTACTTAGCGGCTTCGGTGCGACAGAACGTACGAGAGCAACTACACCGCTAACCATTGGCGCTGCCATGGACGTTCCGGTCATAGCGGCATAACTCTCGCTGCCAAGCGCCGAGCTTCCATCGTTATAGGTCGATAAGATATCGGTTCCCGGCGCGGAAATATCAACCGTGGGCCCGTAGTTGGACAAGTACCCTCGCAAACCATCGCGTTGTGTGTTGCCGACAGCGATAACGCCGTGACAGTTGGCTGGTTGGGTGTTTGATGCGTCTTCGTTATCGTTCATTGCGGCTACTACGAGCGTACCGCCTAAACTGTTCACGGTGTCGATTGCATCCTGATACGCCTGCGAACACTGGCCAGCCGATCCAAGGCTCGCGTTGATGACCTTTGCGGGATGGGGATTGACTGAAAAACCTGGAACAGATCCGCCCGCGGACCATACCATAGCTTCCACGACGCTCGACATTGTGCCGATGTTGCAGGCGCTGAGCGCGCGAACTGAAAGTACTTTCGCGGACGGCGCGACGCCTGCGACGCCGAGGCCATTGTTTGCCACCGCGCTCAATATGCCGGCAACGTGAGTGCCGTGCCAGGTCACCTGGCAATTCGGATTCTCGACAGTACGACCAGGGTTTGTGCCGTCGCTTGGTCCGGGCAGAAACGTAAAGTCCAACCCACCGGGAGATATGTTTGCATTCAGATCGCTATGGCTCGTTACCCCATTGTCGACGAGCGCGATGGTCACGCCCGCGCCCGTGCCTGTATTCCATGCGTTCGCCACGCGGATACCCGCATAGGGCTGCCCAGGGTCGAGATTTGAAAGAAGGCCCCATTGGTCGTTAAAGTATGGGTCGTTAGGTACAGCACCACCTGAGACCGCAATGTCCGGCTCAACGTATTGCACGTTCGGGTCGGCTGCGATGGCGCGCATGAATGCTTTCGCCTGCGCGCTAGAGAGTTTTCGCTCAGTCGTCACCACGTCTGCGCCGATACCCATCCGACGCAGATGATGTGCTCTCGCGGGGAGCGTGCTGGCAAGCTTGTCAAGTTTCGTTTGCACGGCAGAGGAAGAGCCGCGTTCAGCAGTACCGGGTCTGTACTTGATGATGAAACGGTCGGTTTGCGACTCTGACGTCATGCCAGTTGTGTTCATCTTCAACGACATGGTGAGCGGAACTGAACTGGAACTCGCAGCGCTCGCTGCGGCCGCCACCTCTGCCGTCTCCGGAGCGCTGGGTGCCGAACGCGATGCGGTGTCGCTCGCGCCGTTCCCGCTACACGCGGCCAAGGCCAGCGCTAGAGTGAGGTTTGCAACGCTGGTAATGATGCGGCGCATTGGTAATCTCGATCGGATCGCATCCGCCCGGTTGACTGTGTGTTGAAAGTCGATCCTGCCGCTTTTCGTTCTCTCTTTTTTCAACGTTTGGATCTCGCAGATTTTTCGTTGATCGTTCGTTCTTGCGATCGGAAAGCCATACAAAGACCGGTGCCCGTTCGTAATGGAAGGGTAATCGCTCGGAAAAGTGTGAGGCAGCGGAAAGCGCTGTTTTATGTGAAGGAGAATTCCCGTGCGATGTCAGGAATAACTACGCATCGATTGCAATTTGCGCTAAGCGGCGAGTGAAACGTCCTAACGCGGTTTGACGCGACCTCCGCCGAGTCGTTTTCGCAGGCACAGCCACGATGGCATACTCGCACGAGCGCCGGCCTTCTGCCCGCAACGAGCCGCCCTCACCAAGCCGTTCCCGCCTCATTTAATGAAACACCCCACGGCTTCCCCCCAACACCGCCATCCTCCCCATCCCCCGCCCCAAGCCCTCCTGACTTAAATGCATGCATTTAAGTCCCACATCCACTCCCCCGTCTTATTACTATTCGGAGGACCAACGCCAGGCGCGGACCCGCGCTTCACAGCTTCCCAGCCATCGTGCGAGCTGATCGAGCCATGCCATGTTAAAGCGCAGAACCTTCCTGCTCGGCGGCGCCAGCGCTGTCGGCGCGCTGCTGGTCGGCTGGTCGGTGCTGCCGCCGGGGCAGCGTTTGACTACGTCCATGCCGCTGCCGGCGCAAGGCACGCAGGTCGCGCTCAACGGCTGGGTCAAGATCGCCGCGGACAACAGCGTGACGATCATGATGTGCAAGGCGGAAATGGGACAGGGCATTCACACTGGCCTCGCCATGTTGCTTGCCGAAGAACTGGACGCCGACTGGTCGCAGGTGCGGGTCGAAAACTCGCCTATCGACAAGATCTACAACAGTGTGCAGAACATCATCGACGACCTGCCGTTTCGCCCCGACGACGATAGCGCCATTAAACGCACCATCGTCTGGATGACCCGCAAGGTGGTGCGCGAAGCCGGCACGATGATGACGGGTGGTTCGTCCAGCATCAACGACCTTTGGACGCCGATGCGCGAGGCCGGCGCCTCGGCCCGCGCCATGCTGATCGGCGCCGCGGCAGCGCAATGGAAAGTGCCTGCCGGCGAATGTCGCGTCGAAAGCGGTCAGGTGCTGCACCCCTCGGGGCATAAGGCGAGCTTCGGCGAATTGTCGTTGACGGCGGCGCAGCAACCGCTGCCGCGCCACGTGGCGCTCAAAGATCCCGCCGACTTCAAGCTGATCGGCAAACCGTTACGTCGTATCGAAGCGGCGTCGAAGATCAACGGCACGGCGCGCTTCGGTATCGACGCGCTTCCCGACGGTCTGCTCTACGCGAGCGTCGTCATGTGCCCGACGCTGGGCGGCACGGTCGCGAAGTTTGATGCAACGCCGGCGGCCAGCATGCCGGGCTTCATCAAGGCGTTTGCCGTCGCGCCCTACAACGGAGGAACCGGCGGCGTCGCGGTGATCGCGGACAACCCGTTTCGGGCGATGAACGCGGTCACCGCCATCAACGTGGATTGGCACGACGGCCCAGCGGCAAAGCTGTCGAACGCGGAGGTGGACCGTCGCCTCGCACAAGCACTGGACGACGGCGACGGCCACGCCTACTACCATCTGGGCGACGTGGACGCCGCGTTGAGTCGCGCGGCTCGCACCATCAGCGCCGAGTATCGCGCGCCGTATCTGGCGCACGGCGCGGTCGAGCCGCCCAACTGCACCGTGCAGGTCACGGACGGCTCGGCCACGGTCTGGGTCTCGACGCAAATGCCCGCGCTCGCCCGGCATCACGTCGCAAAAGTGCTGGACATCGATCCCGACAAGGTCGACGTGCAAACGCTTCTATTGGGCGGCGCATTCGGGCGGCGTCTGGAACTCGATTTCATCGCCCAAGCCGCGGCGATTGCGCGCCAAGGCGGCGGCCGTCCGGTGCAAACCCTCTGGTCGCGCGCGGAGGACTTCACTCACGATTTCTATCGTCCGGCATGCGTGTCGCGCCTCAAAGCCGGTATCGACAACAACGGCAAACTGCTGGCGTGGCAAGCCACGTCGGCAAGTCAGGCGATCGTGCCGGAGTCCCTCGCGCGCTATTACGGCGTGCCGCGCATTCCGATCGACAAGACGACCTGCGAAGGCGCCTTCGATCAGCCCTACGAATGGCCCGCAGCGCGCGTGGCGCACAAGATTGTCGACCTGCCGGTGCCGGTCGGATTTTGGCGCTCGGTGGGCCATTCACATCAGGCGTTCTTCACCGAGGGCTTCACCGACGAACTTGCCGCGGCCACCGGCCAGGACCCGATTGCGTTTCGCGCGGCGCTGCTCGCGCAGCATCCGCGGCATCTGGCGGTGTTAAAGCGTGCGGCGGTTTTATCGGACTGGGGACACCCGTTGACGCATGCCGCCGACGGCGCGCGCCGCGCGCGCGGCGTGGCGTTGCACGAGGCGTTCGGCAGTGTGGTCGCGCAGGTCGTGGAGGTGTCGATCGGGCCGGATAAGCGGATTCGCGTGCATCGGGTGGTCTGCGTGATCGATTGCGGCATGCCGGTGAATCCGAATCTGATTCGTCAGCAGATGGAGAGCGCGATTGTGTTTGGTCTCTCCACCGCGTTGCAGGATGAAATCACGCTCATCAACGGTCAGGTGCAGCAGAAGAACTTCAGGGATTTCCCGGTCGTGCGAATCAACGATTGCCCGGCAATCGACACGGACATCATGCCGAGTCAGATGCATCCGCAAGGCGTGGGTGAACCGGGTGTGCCACCGGTCGCACCGGCGGTGGCGAATGCCGTGTTCGCATTGACGGGCCAGCGCTTGCGCTCACTGCCGTTGAGGCTCGCGTGAAGCACGGCGAATTCGAAAACTCAGGAACTCACGGAGGCTGGCGATGGGATCGTTGAACATCAACGGGCGGGCGGTGGCGGTGCAGGCCGACCCCGACATGCCGCTTCTGTGGGTGCTGCGTTGTGAACTCGGCATGACGGGCACCAAGTTCGGCTGTGGCGTGGGGATTTGCGGCGCGTGCATGGTCCATGTGGACGGCGAAGCAAGCTTCGCGTGCCAGACGCTCATGTCGAGCCTCCACACGCAGAAGATTACGACCATCGAAGGCTTGCAGGGCCCCGAAGCGCAGGCGCTGAAAGCCGCGTGGATCGATCTCGACGTGGTGCAGTGCGGCTATTGTCAAAGCGCGCAACTCATGGCGGCCTGCGCGCTGCTCAAGCACAACCCCAAGCCGACCGACGCCGACATCGACGCGGCCATGTGGCACATCGTGTGCCGTTGCGGCACGTATCCGCGGGTTCGGGCGGCGATTCACCAGGCGGCGGCAAAACGTCGGCCCGCCTAGCGCCGCCGACGCTTTTCGCCCCAACGCGAGAAGCCGCGAGCGTTCAACCTGCCAGCATTTCGACCACGGCGACGACGGCCGTGAAAACGCCGATGCAGCCGCCCAGCGCGACCGCGCTCTTCATGAATTGCGACATACGTGTCCCCGTAATGAGTGGTTGATGGGACGTATTTAACCCGAAATGAAAGGCAAAAGAAAGATTATCAAAAATAATTCGTAAGCTTTGCGGGGAGGGGCAGAGCGTGCGGGTGGCGCTGCTCTGCCGCGACGGCGGGCCCGCAAAGCTGAGGCAAGCGAGCCGCAACGAGAGGCTCGCTTTAGACGTGCAAAATCAGAAGTCGCCTCAAGGCGCTTTTGCCGCAGCCGCCGTTGGCGCCGGAGCCGGCGCAGCTTTGACCGATGCCGCAACGGCGGGCGTCGAGCCGCCGGACGCGCTCTGCGGATCGATCTCCCATCCACCGCCCAGCGCGAGGAACAGGTTGACCTGATCGATCGCCACCTGGCCTTCCGCGGCGGCTGCCTGAGATTTCGTCGAGGTCAGTGTGCGCGTTGCATCCAGGTCCGAAATGAACGATTCACGCCCGGCCAGATAGAGCCGATGCGTTTCATCCGCCGACTCGGCCGCCGACTTCACGGCGGCGCGCAAAGCGTCGGCGCGGGCGTAGTCCGACGCATACGTTGCGAGACTGGTTTCGGTCTCGCGCAGCGCGGTCAGCACCACGCCGTCGAACTTCGCCAACGCCACCTGGCTCGACGCCTGCGCTTCACGCACGCGGCCACGCGCGCCGTTCGCCGGGAAGGTCCAGCTGATCAGCGGGCCGAAGCCCCAGCGCGCCGTGGGCGAGGTGCCCAAATCTTCGAGAATCCCGGTCAAACCCGCCGAGGCACCGATGCTCACCGTCGGATATAGCGCCCCGGTGGCGACGCCGATACGCGCGGTGGACGCCGCCAGTTGACGCTCGGCCTCGCGCACATCCGGGCGGCGCTTGAGCAGCGCGGCGCCGTCGCCGATCGGAATCGGCTGGCGGATTTGCGGCAGCCTGTCGCAAGCGAGCACGGCCGGCGGCAAGTCGGATGGCGCGCGGGCGAGCAGCGCCGCGAGGCGGTACTGCGCAATCTTGCGGCGTGCCGTATAGCGCGGAATATCCGCCGACAAGGTATCGACCTGGGTCTGCCCGCGCGTCACGTCGGGCTGATTGCCACGGCCCGCGTCGCGCAGGCGGCGCGAGACGTCCACGCGCTGTTTCTGCAGGGTCAGCGATTGTTGTGCAATCCTGAGTTCTTCCGCAGCGGAACATTGTTCGACGTAAGAGCGCACCACGTCCGCCACCACGGTGATCCGTGCGAGATCGGCGGCGGCCTGCACGGACTCGCTGTCGGCTTGCGCCGCTTCCACGCCGCGTCGCAGCTTGCCGAACAGATCGATTTCATACGAGACGTTGATGCCGATGTCGCCTTCATTGACGACCGGTAGCTTCTCGGTGAGGAGGTATTGTTCGGCGGATTCCTGGGCCCGTTCGATCACGGCCGAGGCCTTGCCGGAGAATCCGCCCTGCGCCTGCGCCACGCCCAGCGCTTCACGCGAGCGCGCAAGATTCGCCGCCGCGACGCGCAAGTCGGTGTTCGATTGCAGCGCCTGATCGACGAGTCCGTTCAGCACCGGATCGTCGTAGAGCTTCCACCACACGGGCGGCACGTTCCGGCGCGTCGTCAGGGCCGTGTCGGCACCTTCGATCGGCGCGTTGGCCAGCGGCGCGTTGACGAGCGCCTGTTGCGGCAACGCATAGTTGGGGCCGACGTTCATGCAGCCGTCGAGCGCAACAGCCAACGGCAACAGAGGCAATAAGGGCAGGGCGCGCGACAGCTTCATTGCGACGCGCCCGAGGTGACCGCGGCCGACGCCGGCCTGGCAGCGGAAGCAGCCGGAACAGCGGAGGTAGCCGAAGACGAAGCGGAAGACGATACCGAAGCAGAAGATACCGCTGCGGAGTTAGAAGCCGAAGCCGTACCCTCCGACGCAGCCACCGCGCCCGATGCGCCCGCATCCGGATGCTTCCTGCCTGCCGGCTCGAGATCGCGCACCGACACCGTCGCGGTGCGTCCCGCGATCATGCGGAAATCGGCGGGCACTTCGTCGAGTGCGACGCGCACCGGAATCCGTTGCGCGAGCCGCACCCAACTGAACGCCGGGTTCACGTTCGGCAGCAGATTCGAGCCTTGCGTGCGGTCACGATCCTCGATACCCGCGACGATACTTTGCACGTGTCCGCGCAGCGCGTTCGGCTCGCCCATCACCTTGATATCGACCGGCTGGCCGATGTCGATGCCACGCAGCTTGGTCTCCTCGAAGTAACCATCGACGCGGAACGAATGCATATCGACCACCGCGACCACCGCCCGCCCCGCCGCGACGAATTCGCCGGCGCGCGGCGCGCGGTCGTTCAGATAACCGTCGACCGGGCTCACGATCGTGGCGCGTTGCAGATTCAGCCGCGCGGTGTCGATGGCGACGTTTGCATCGGCGAGCGCGGCTTCGCCCTGTTCGACGCGCGAGCGGCTTTCTTCCGACACTTCCGCCGCGACGAGGTTGCCGAGCTTGCGGTTGCGCGCATCTTCGCGGCGCGCCTGATCGAGCGTGGCGCGGCGTTGCTGCGCGGTGGCCTGCGCCTGGCGCAGCGCGAGCGTATAGCGCGCCTGATCGATCACGAACAGCACCTGGCCTTGCTTGACCTGCTGGTTGTCCACCACTTCGACCGACGAAATCAGCCCCGAGATATCCGGCGCGACCTGGATTACGTCGGCGCGTACGTGTCCGTCGCGCGTCCACGGGGCGAACATGTAGTAGTCGACCAGTTTCCACAGCACGAGGGCCGCGGCCGCGACGACGATCAGGGTCAGCAGAATCTGACCGACGGAGAACCAGGTTTTTTTCACGTTATTAGTCTGTGCGAAACGACAACGACAAGGCCCAGCACCAGCACATAGATGCCGAGATCGAAGATGGAGCGATGCCAGACGAAGCGGTAAAAGCCGACGCGCGCGAGCACCGTGCGAATGGCCAGGTTGATCAGATACGCGATCAACATCAGCACGAGCACGGCTGGCACGAACACGCCGAAAATATCGATTTCACCGATCATCGCGGAAAGTGGAAAGGGTTGGAAACGGCCTGAAACCGGAAATGGACGGTGCGCATCAGGCAGCGGCCTCCGGCTCCGGCGGCGTGGGTATCAGCAACGTGGCTGGAAACAGCGAAAGACGCAAGCCGACTAGCGCATGCAGCGCGTCACGCAACTGGCGCGCCGACGTTTGCGAGGTCGCGCTCGGCGCGCCGGCGTTGGCGAGTCCCTGTGCCGTCACGCGTGCCACGGCGGCGTCGATCGACGACATCAGGCTCGCGGGTACCGGCTCTCGCTTGCGGCGGGCGACACAGCTTTCGTAGTATTGGCGCACGTCGTCGAGCACGTGCTCGATCGCGGCCGGCGCTTCGCCACCCAGCTTGCGGGTCAGGCGGCGCAGATCGAGCGCGTTGAAGGCGATGCGCAGGTCGCGAAAGCTCTCGATCGACGGATGGCGATGGTCGTCCGTCGCGCCAAGGCGCGGGATCAACTGCATCAGGCGGTCGACCATGCGCGCGGCGAGATTGCGCGGATCCTCGATCGGCCGCGTGGACGCGGTGAGCGCCACGTCGGCCCAGCTCGAACGCAGCAGGCGGGCCGCCGCGAGTTCGGCGCCGAACGGGCGCGTGACGCGAGTCCACACATACGCGTAGAGCAAGCCGGCGAGGCCCGCGAGATTGCTGTTCATGAACACCAGAAAGTTGGCGTCGTACGCGTCCTGAATGCTGATGAAGGTGGCCGTGTTCACGGCGACCAGTACCGTGGCCAGATTGAACTGTGGACGCGGAATCAGCGTGCCGACAAAGATGAACGGCGCGGCGAACAGGACCACCAGCATCGGAAAGTCATGCACGTGCGGCAGCACGGCGAACAAATACACGCCCGCTGCCACCACGCTGATCGCGGTCGCCACGAAAAAGCGGAACACGAACGGCGCTGGCTCGTCGAGCGCGGCGAAGAAACAGCACGCCACGGCCGCGAGCGTGACCGCGCTGGCACCGTCGTTCCAGCCTGAACCGATCCACAAACTGCACGCGAGAATCACGGCCGCCGCCGCTGAGCCGGTCGAGAACAGCATGATGCCGTGATCGTAGAAGCGCTCGGTGCCGCCCAGCCGCCAATGGCGAAAGCGCGGCCGCCAGTAGCCTTCTTCGCGTGTGATGATGACGCGCAGCGAGCGGCAGTCCTGCCAGACGTCGATCACCTGTTTCATACGCCAGAGCGCGTTTGAGAGCAACGCGCCGTCCCAACCCGCGAGCGCGGCCGGCGGCGGCTGCATGGCCGCGATCCGCTCTCGCAACGCGTCGGCTGTCGGGTCGGGATGATAGCCCTCGCTCACGGCGGGCATCGGCTCATTGAACCATTTGATGAGATCGGCGAGCAGGCTTTCCAGACCGTCGGGCCACGTCTGGCGGCCGCTGTTATAGAGCGCGATCAGCGGATCGGCGAGCGCCGACATGATCGGCAGCAGCAATTGCATGCGCCCGCGCAGTTCATGCGCGCGTGCCAGCACGTCGGGCCGCGTGTGATCGTACGCAAGCTGGCTCAGCAGCAATTCCAGACCATTGATGGTGGCGGCGATACGCTGCCGCGCGCCCGAAATCGCCGAGCCGGCAATGCGGCCGGACAAGGTTTCGGTCGCATAGAACGCGGCGTCGCGAAACCATGCGTCGGTGCGTTCGATGATGGTCGGCGCAAGCCGGCTCGGAAACAGCGCGCTGCCGACAATGCTCGCGCACACGATGCCGAGCGTAATCTCCTCGGTGCGGCTGATCGCGAGATCGAACACGCCGGTCGGATTGGTCACCGAAGGCAGCGCGATGATCGGCATCGTATAGCCGGCCAGCAGGAACACGTAGCTGCGCGCGGTGCGGTCGGACACAGCCAGATACAGCAGTGTGCCGGTCCATAGCGCCACGATCACGCTGAACAGATAAGGCGATTCGACGAAGGGCGGCACCAGCAGTACCGCGGCCGAGGCGCCGAGCATGGTGCCGAGCGCGCGATAGAGCGCCTTGGAACGGGTCGCGCCGACAAACGGGTTCGATACGATGTAGACGGTCGCCATCGCCCAATACGGCCTCGGCAGTTCGAGCGCGAGACCGATGTAGAGCGCGATCATCGCCGCGGCAAAAGTCTTGACTGAAAACAGCCAGTCGCGAAGGGATGGGTAGACCATAGACCGTTACGCCGGATCGCCGGCCTCTTGCGGCGCGGCGGTGTCCGCTTTGCCTTTGTTCGACTTGTTCGCTTTGGCTGCGTGACGGACCCGGCCGCCGGCCGGCGCCCGTGCGCGCGAGGCGCGCTCATCGGGTTCTTCCCGGCCTTGGTTGCCTGGTTCGTTGCCGGGGTTGCTGCTCTCATCAGCAGGTTCGCTGACCTCTCCCGTGAAAGCGGCCAGCACGCGCAAGGTCGCTTCGAGATCGCTGCGCGAGACGTCTTTCAATGCCTGCGCGCGCAGCGTGACCAGTTCTTCTTCCATTTTCGCGGTGACGGCGCGGCCTTCTTCGGTGAGCACCACGGTTTTTGCTCGACGGTCTTCGGGGTCTTCGTCGCGGCGCATCAAACCCGCAGCGCACAGCTGATCGAGCAGCCGCACGAGCGACGGCCCTTCGATGCCGATATGATCGGCGAGTGTGACCTGACGCACCGCCGAGCCGAGCCGGCTCGCGGTCAGCAGCGGTGTGGCGCATGCCTCGGAGACATTGAAGGCCGCCAGCACGCCATGGCTCGTGCGCCGCCATTTTCGGGCGGCGACGACCAGTGTGCTGCTGACCGTGCGGCGCAAGGTATCGAGATTCGACATGGCCGCTATTGTATTTCTTTAAAAATTCGTTAGCAAACTATTGAATCGACCTTCTCGTGACTCGGGCTCATCATTAGAATCGCGCTCACGCCGCGAGCCCGAGCCGTACCGTACGCGCCAGGTCATCGAGTTGAAACGGTTTGCGCAAGATCGTGCAGCGCTTCACCGCCAGCCCGGAAATATCCACATCCGCATAGCCGGTGGCGAGGATCACCGGTAAATCCTCGCGCAGCTTGCGCGCCTCGGCGATCACGTCGATGCCGTTCATGCCGGGCATGGCGAAATCCACCATCAGCAGGTCCGGCTTGTCGTCCTGCAAACGGTTCAGACCGGCGCGTCCGTCGGCGGCTTCGGTCACGGTGTAGCCGAGCATTCGCAGCGACTCGACCAGCATGGCGCGCACCTCGCCATCGTCTTCAACCACCAGCACGCGTTTTTCGCCCACCACGTTCGCTTCCGCGTTCGCTGCGGCTTCGGCCTGCGGCGTCACGCGTTCGCGCAATGGCAGCCAGATCTCCACAGTGGTGCCGACGCCTTCCTCGCTGAACAGACGCGCAGTGCCGCCGGCTTGCGTCGCGATGCCGTAGACCTGGCTCAAGCCGAGTCCCGTTCCCTTGCCGATCGGCTTGGTGGTGAAGAACGGATCGAACACGCGCGACACGACATCGGGTGGCACGCCTGAACCGGTATCGGCTACTTCGATGACCACGTAGGGGCCACCTTCGAGTGTCTGATCCGGCGCTTCGCGCTCTTTCACGCGAATGCCGAGCTGGCCGCCGGCCGGCATCGCATCGCGTGCGTTGATGGCGAGATTGAGAATGGCCAGTTCGAGCTGATTGGCGTCGGCCTCGGTCCACATCTCTTCGCCGTCGAAGTCGTTGGTATAACGGATGCTCGACCCGAGCGACACCGTGATGATGTCGCGCATGCCTTGCAGCAACGTCACCACGTCCACGGCTTTCAGATCGAGGTTACTGTTGCGTGAGAATGTGAGCAACTGACCCGTCAGTTTCGCGCCGCGTTCGGTCGCCCGCTTGACGGTGGCGGCCATGCCACGAAGACGCTCATCGCTGCTCACGCGTGCGATCAACTCCGCGTTGACCATGATCACGTTCAACAGATTGTTGAAGTCGTGCGCAATGCCGCCGGTGAGTTGCCCGAGGGCTTCCATTTTCTGCGATTGCACGAGCACGGCCTGCACTTTGGCGCGCTCGTGAATCTCCATCATCAACCGGTTGTTGGCGGAAGCCAGTTCGTGGGTGCGTTCGGCAATGCGACTCTCCAGCGAGTCGTTCAGTTGCACCAACGCCTCCTGCGCCTGGATCCGTTCGGCCAGATGGCGGCGCGACTCGTATTGCCGCGCCCGTGCCCGCAATGACGACGCCACTGCGCGCCGCAGTGTTTCCGAGTTCAGCGGACGTTCGAGCACGACCACGTTGCCGAGCCGTTCCAGCACTTGCAGCCCGCGTTCTGAGCGATGCCCGACGCGTGAGGCGGCGAGCAGGGTGAACGGGAAGTCGGACCAGGCCGGCTGTTTTTCGAGCCAGTTGAACAGGCGCATGGCGTGGTCGCCCGCGAGCGCTTCTTCGGCGATCAACGCCGCGCCCGCGCCGGCGTCGAGCGCCTCGGTGAGCGCGTCGGCATCGCGGCATGCCATGCAGATGCGGTGGTCCTTTTGCAGTACTTCGGCGATCACATCGGCGTCGCGGCCAAACGGTGCCAGGATAAGGACGCGTTGCTCCATGAACTCACTTCCCGGGCGTTTCGATGACGCGGTTCGTTGCCCCGAGCAGGGCGGTACTGCCACGATAAGCCGGCAATCCGGACAGCACGCCTTCGAAGTCGCGCAGCGCCTCGCCGACTTCCACGCCGCCGCTACCGAGACGGAACTGGCGGATCGAGCGTTCGTGGGCGTTGGCGCGGCTCTTCACGGCAGTCACGGCGGTGAGCACTTCGCCGTGGTGCTCGAAATAGCGGAACAGCACGACCACGTCGCTCAGATAGCTGATGTCGATATCGTTCTGCACCTCGCCGATAATGCCGTGCTGCCCCAGCACGAGCATCGTGATGACGCCTTGCTGATTGAGATAGCCAAGCAGTTCGTGCATTTGCAGCAGCAGATAGCGCTCGCCGGGCATGGCCTGGAGATAGGCGTTCAGGCTGTCGATCGCAACGTACCGGACGCCTCTGTGTTCGACCGACTTGCGCACGTCGCTGGCGAACTCGCCCGGCGAGATTTCCGCCGGATCGATCTGGCGCAACGTCAACAAACCGCTCTCGACGTGCGGGGCGAGATACATGCCGAGCGCCGCACAGCGGATCATCAGCGTGGTCAGCGTTTCGTCGAATACGTAATAGACGCAACGTTCGCCGCGCTCGAGCGCCGCGATCAGGCACGACACCACCGTGGTGGTCTTGCCGACGCCCGAGGGGCCGATCAGCAGCGCGTTGGTGCCTGGGATCAGTCCGCCGCCAAGCAGCGCGTCGAGGCCTTGCGTTCCGGTGCTCACCACCTCGGCGTTGAACTCCGTGTGGTGCTCGGCGGCGACGAGGCGCGGATAGACATGGATGCCGCCGGTGTCGAGCGTAAAGTCGTGGTACCCCTCGCGAAACTTGATGCCGCGCATCTTGGCGACGCGCGCGCGGCGGCGATTGCCGCCATAGTCGTGTACCAGATTGTCGAGGCTGATCACGCCGTGCGCGATGCTGTGCAACTGCACGTCGCCCGGGTCGGACGTATTGTCGTCGAGTAGCAGCACCGTGCATTCGCGGGTGGCGAAATAGCGCTTGAGCGCCAGAATCTGTCGCCGGTAACGCAGCGGGTTCTGCGACAGCAGACGCAACTCGGAGAGGCTGTCGAGCACGATGCGCGCGGGTTTGAGTTCGTCGACCTGCTGGATCACGTTGCGCACGGTTTCGCCGAGTTCCACTTCGGCCGGGTGCAATACGGTCTGCTCGTACTGGGGGTCGAGGCCTTCGTCGGAGAGCAGTTCCAGCACCGTGAACCGGCTGATGTCCCAGCCGTGACTGTCGGCCACCGCGATCAATTCGGAGCGGGTTTCGGAGAGGGTGATGTACAAACCTCCCTGACCTTCTTCTACACCCTTGAGTAAGAACTGCAAGGCCAGGGTAGTTTTACCTGTTCCGGGCGCGCCCTCCACCAGGTACATGCGGTGCGCTGTCAGACCGCCTCCGAGGATGTCGTCGATTCCATCGATTCCGGATGACAGGCGGGCCGGTGTGTTGGCGACGTGTCTGTTTGACATGGCGTGGCGTTTCGCGTGAATGAGTGGCTGATCATTTCCAGCCGGTACGCCGAGAATGCAATTTGCGTGCCCGTCGACGCCGGCCTTACGCGCCGGCGCGTGCCATCACCAGTTGAATGAAGCGCGTGGCAGCGCTGTTATGCAATGCCGCCGGATAGGCCAGATGCAACGGCGCGCTCAGTTTCGACGGATTCGCGAGCGTGCAATACACGGTGCCTACCGGGTCGTAACGTTGCATGGAAGCAGGCACCAGCGTCACGCCGAGACCCGCGGCAACGAGGTTGATGCCTGACAGCATGCGCGGCACTTCACGCGCGATCCGCGGGACGAAACCCGCTTGCCGGCAGGCCGCGAGGATGTCGGCATACATGCCGGGCGCGCCCGGGCGGCGGACCAGAATGAAATCTTCGTGCGCCAGCGCCTTCAGCGACACGCGCGGCTGCTTCTTGCCCTTGAGCAAGGGATGGCCGACCGGCAACACCACGACCATCGGCTCGTCGAGGAGCAACTCGAAGGCTACGCCCTCGCGCGCTTCGACGGGCTTGCGCAGAAACGCCGCCTGAATCTGCCCCGCAGCCAGGCGCTCGATGATCTCCGCCGCATTGAGTTCGGCAAGCTCCACGGCGACTTCGGGACACACCTTGCGAAACGCGCGGATCGCCTCGGTCGTGAACGGATGAAACGCCGCGGAACTCGTCAACCCGATCGACATCGTGCCGAGTTCGCCGCGCGCAATCCGGCTCGCCTTGTCCACCGACTGCTGCAGGTTCTGCAGCAAGCGTTGCGCGTCTTCCGCAAAGGCCTGCCCGGCCGGTGTCAGGGTGACGCCTCGTGGCATGCGCACGAAGAGTTCGAAGCCGATCTCTTCTTCGAGCGTTCGGATCTGCTGCGAGAGCGGGGGCTGCTGCATGGCAAGGCGCTCAGCCGCACGCGTGAACTGGCCTTCTTCAGCGACTGCCAGGAAGTAACGCAGATGCCGCAATTCCATGGTGTTTCGTCTCCCGGCTGCATTCGAACGCCTGCCCACTGCCATATTCATAAAATATGGGTTGTGCGTAAAACAGGTATTTTACATTTGCCACAGCCGACCCTACGATCGTAGTCGAGTTTTTCAACGACAGATTTGACGATGCACCGCGTTCAAGACAGTGCACGGTAATCAGGAGCAAGCTACATGACGGTCAATCTCTCACGACGTTTCGGTATGCGCTGCGCGTTGACAGGCGCTGCACTGCTGATGACGCTCGCGCAACCCGCGCTCGCGGTCCATCCTTACGAGCCGCATATGAAGCCGGTGGCGACAATCTCGGATACGCGCTTCACGCTCGACACGCCGCAAGGGCACGCGGAATTTCCGCTGTATCTGTCGAAGGACTGGCGTGTCGCGCAACCGCAGGTGACGCGAGCGGTGATCGTGATTCACGGCAAACTGCGCAATGCGGACGTGTACTTTCGCACCGCGCAGAACGCCCGCGATGCCGCGCATGCAGACCCCGACGCCACGTTGCTGATCGCGCCGCAATTCCTCGCCACGCTCGATACGCGCGTTCACGACGAACCTGCCGATTTGCTGCGCTGGACAGGCGACGCCTGGATGGGCGGCGAGGCGGCTCGCGCGCCGCTGCCCATCAGTTCCTACGAGGTGCTGGACGCGATCGTCGCGCGGCTCGCCGATCGCAAGCTGTTTCCCAATTTACGGCACGTGGTGTTCGCCGGGCATTCGGGTGGTGGACAAGTCGTGCAGCGCTACGCTGTCGCGGGGCACAACATCGCTGCGCTGACTGGCGAGGGTATCGATGTGCGCTACGTGGTGGCAAGTCCTTCAACCTATGCGTATTTCGACGCGCAACGGCCCAACGCGCAAGGCGTGGCTGCGCCGTTCGATGCCGCGCAATGCCCCGACTTCAATCAGTGGAAATACGGCATGGACAACCGGCCGCCGTATCTCGACAACCGTACACCCGCGCAACTCGAAGCGGCCTATGCGGCGCGGCGGATCGACTACCTCGTCGGCGGCGCGGACGATGATCCGCAGCAGAGCGCGCTCGACAAGACCTGCGCGGCCGAAGCGCAAGGGCCACAGCGCGTCGCGCGTGCGCAGGCGTACTACCGCTATATCCAGTCGCGCCACCCGGACGGCTTGAAGCAGAGCTTTCACATCGTGCCCGGCGTGGGGCACGACGGTTCGCGCATGCTGACCTCGGTGTGCGCGCTGGCGGCGATGTTCGACACTCAGGGATGCGAACAATGAGCGAAGCGACCTTCAATCAGCGTGAAGGTGGGGCGTCCGGCGCCGGGGCCTCGAACGCATTGAGTCCCGCGATGGTGCGGCGCGCGATCTTCGCCTCCGTACTCGGCAACGGGCTCGAGTGGTTCGACTTTCTGATTTACGGCTACTTCGCGAAGATCATCGCGCAAGTGTTCTTTCCCGGCGGTAGTGGTTTCGTCTCGATCATGCTGACGCTTGCCACGTTCGCGGTCGGTTTCATCGTGCGGCCGATCGGCGGCATTCTGCTAGGCATTTATGCGGACCGGGCAGGGCGCCGTAAAGCGCTGTCGCTGCTGATCATTTCGATGGCGGCCAGCACGTTGCTAATGGGCCTCACGCCGGGTTATGCGCGCATCGGCGTCGCGGCGCCGATGCTGGTCGTGCTCGCTCGCCTGCTGCAAGGGCTCTCCGTGGGCGGACAATTCGCGACCGCATCGGCGATGTTGGTCGAGTATGCGCCGCCGCACAAGAAGATGTTCTATGGCAGCTTCAACATGTCGGCGCAGGCGTTTGCGCTGCTGTTGTCTTCCGGGGTCGGTTATCTGCTGACCACGCAGCTCACGCATGAGCAACTCGTGGCGTGGGGCTGGCGTCTGCCGTTTCTGTTTGGTGCGTTGGCCGGGCCGTTCGGGTTTTATATTCGCCATCGCGTGGCCGAGTCGCCGGAGTTCGAGCGCCTGCTCGACCACAAGGACAAGCCGCCGCGCGTCACGATCCGCCAGTTCTTCCGTGACAACGGCGATGCGGCGGTCTGCGCGATGGGCGTGATCATCATCGGCGCGGCGACCAATTACGTGTGGCACTCGTATCTGTCGGTGTATGTCGAGCGGCAATTGCATCTGCCGCTCTCTACCGCGTTGCTCGGCGCGTTCGTGTCGGGTGTGCTCAATCTGTTTCTGTTTCCGCTATCGGGCAAGCTCGCCGATCGTTATGGCGCGTACAAGCTGTTCTATCCGATCGTGATTGCGTGGATGGTTTGCGTGTACCCGCTTTATCACTTCGTCGTGACGAATCCGACGCCGGGGCATCTCTTCATCGCGCAGATGGTCGCGACGGTGTTTCTCGCCGCGATGTCCGGTGCGCATCCCGGCATGCTCGCCACCTTGTTTCCGGTGCGCAGCCGGTCGGCGGGCGTGGCGCTGTCGTACAACATTGCGGTGACGCTGTTCGGCGGCATGGCGCCGCTCACCATTACCGGCTTGACGCGCGTGACAGGCAGTAGTCTTACGCCCGCGTTTTACCTGATTTTTGCCGGTTTTGTGTCGCTCGCGATGGTGTACTCCACGCGTGCCGGACGTATGGCGGGTGACGCGGCGCCGAGGCCCGCCACTCATTGATCAACCACGAGCGTATTGCATGACCCAGTACTTGATGACAGACGACGAGCGAGCGCCGAATGAACGTCCGGTGGCGGTGGTCGCGAGCCGGCATCTGAGCGTCGCGACGAGAGCCGGCAGCGGCACTGTGCCCGTGTTCGCGAATGGCGACTGGCTGGCGCCGACGCGCGAAGTTCGACGCGCAGTGATTCTGATTCACGGCCGCCTGCGCAACGGCGACACTTACTTCGATCTCGCCGAGCGGTCGTGCGCACTTGCCGGCGGCAGCGCGGCCGATACGCTGCTGATCGTGCCGCAGTTTCTCGCGACCGCGGATGTCGAAGCGCATGCGTTGCCGCCGTCCACGTTGCATTGGGACTGGACGAGCTGGATGGGCGGCGAAAACGCCGAAGGTCCCGCGCCGATCAGTTCATTCGATGTACTCGACGCCATTGTGCACACGCTCGCATCACGCGAGCAGTTCGCGTCGCTCGCCGAGGTGGTGGTCGCCGGGCACTCGGGCGGCGGGCAGGTCGTGCAGCGCTATGCGGTGGTCGCGCGCAGCGAGGCACCGCTCACCGCACGCGGCATTGTGCTGCGCTACGTGGTGGCGAATCCTTCGTCGTATGTGTATTTCGATGCGCTGCGGCCTACAGCCTCTAGCGAGTTCGCGGAGTTCGATAGGGCGATGTGCCCGTCGTTCAATCGCTGGAAGTACGGGCTCGAAGATTTGCCGGCTTACGCGCGCGAGTCCGGCGACGCTGGTTCCGCGGCGGCGCTCGAAGCGCGCTACGCGCAACGCGACGTCACCGTGCTGCTCGGCGGCGCGGATTGCGATCCGCAGCATCCGGCGCTCGACCGTTCATGCGCCGCGCAAACGCAAGGAAGCCACCGTCTCGGGCGAGGACTCGCTTATGCGCGTTATATGGCGGCGCGGCATGCGGAAGGATTGGCGACGCATCGGACATTCGTGATCGATGGTGTCGGGCACGATGCCAAAGGGATTTTCTCTTCGCCTCAAGGACTGGCTGCTTTGTTCGGCGCGGGTCTGTGATGCGCGTTGCGCGAGAGCGTGCGTGAGGCGCTCGGCGCGCATGGGCACGAAGCGTGCTACTTCGCTTCATGTTACCTGTGAGCCACTTAGAGCACCGCGCCGACATGAACAGAACCCGATTGCTTGCCTCCGCGCTTGCCGCTGCATCATTCGGCGCGTTGCTGCCGTGCAGCGCCAATGCCGACGACGCGCCTAGCCCCTGTGCATCACTGAAACGCATCGTAGCGGCGGCGCCTGGCGGCCTCGCGTCGTTGACGCCGGACGATGGCAAAGGCGTCGCGCAACCCTACGGCGACGACGCGCAATGTTCGGCGAGCCACGGCAGCTATCAATGCACGTGGACGCCGCATCACGACGCCGGTTCAAATGCGGACGCGCTGCAAGCGGTCGCGGCGGACGTCGCGTCGTGTTTGCCCGACGCGACACACGACCAGAATTCGCCGGGACGGCAGCACTTTTATCTCGGCGCGAAGGGCAAGCGGACCGACATTACCGTAACGCCGACGGGTTCGAACAAGTTGCGCCTGGTGGTGTCGGGCAAGTGAATCGGGCTGCGGCGTGAAAGCGGCTAATGCGTCGCCGGCCACCACGACCAGCCGCGTGATGAGCGCCGCAACTCGATCATCGAAAGCGGTGCGATTTCAATGCGCGAAAACACCACGGGCGATGCCCCCAGCGCATACACGATCGCTGCTCTGAGAAGCGGCGCGTGCGTGACGGCGACCACGTTGCACATATCGGCCGATGCAAGGTCGGGCGTGCCGCCTAGCGCAGCGAGCCATTCTCCTACCCGCTTTACGAGCTGACTGAACGACTCGCCGCCGTGCGGCGCGGCGTCGGGATCGCGTGTCCATGCGGCGAGATCTTGCGGCGCTTCGGCTTCGAGATCGGCAAGCCGCCGCCCTCGCCAATTGCCATAGTTCATGTCCGCCAGCGCGACATCGACCGACGCGGCCAGGCCGAGGGCCGCCGCCGTTTCTTGCGCGCAGACGGAAGGGCTCACATAGGCTGACGCGCTTTCCGCGATCGCCAGCCGTGTGTTCGTGGCGTGGGCGCGGGCTTCTGCGATAGCGCGGGCGTCGAGCGGGTCATCGGCGGGGAAACGGCCTGCACGTTGGGCTGCGGTCGATGCGTGGCTGATAAGTAATAGCCGTATGTCCACTCTGTTCATTTCCTGTGAGGCTGCGCCGAAACTTGGCGTTGGCGGAAAGGGTGCGTCCGCTTTGCGTTGCCGGGTGCCGGAGTTTAGCGCGTAGAATAGCCGGACTGCGAAGCACGGAAGCCGGTGAAAACCCGGCGCGGTCGCGCCACTGTAATCGGCAGCACATGCCGAAAGCCAGACCTGAGCTTCGCATCATTCCTCTGCAACGACTATCGGGGCGCGTAACCCCAGGAGATGTCCATCATGACAGCTGTTTTCGATCCCGCTTCGCAGCCTGCTTCTCAGGCCGCTTCTCAGCCCGCTTCTCAGCCCGTTTTTGAACCCACGCCGATTCCGCTGCGCGAGTTGCTGCCGTGGGTCGTGTTCGGGGGGCTGCTGCTGTTGCTTGCGCTTTACTTCGTGGGAGCGGAACAGGGTGCCACATCGCTGGTGCCCGGCATGTACGTGCATGAGTTCGTGCACGACGGTCGCCATCTGCTCGGCTTTCCCTGCCACTAACGGAGTCGGACATGGTCGGTAAATTGTTGGTGCGCGGGATGCTGGCAGGCATCGCCGCGGGACTGCTCACGTTCGGCTTCGCCCGGGTCGCGGGCGAGCCGCAAGTCAATCAGGCGATCTCATTCGAAGAAAGGGCGGATGCCGCGAAAGACGAGGCGCCCGAACCCGCGATGGTGAGCCGCGAGACGCAACAAGGACTCGGCCTGTTGACCGGGGTGGTGGTGTACGGCGCGGCGTTTGGCGGGTTGTTCTCGTTGGTGTTCGCTTACGCGTATGGGCGCGCGGGGGGATTGAGCGCACGCGCGTTGTCCGCGTGGCTGGCGCTCGGTGCGTTCATTGTGCTGGCGGTCGTTCCCAACCTGAAGTATCCGGCGAACCCGCCTGCGGTCGGCGACCCGGAGACGATCGGGACGCGCACGGGCCTGTTCTTTCTGATGATTGCGATCTCGCTGGCCGCGATGGTGTTTTCGCTCAAGGTGCGGCGCCGTGTGGGCGCGAAACTCGGCGCGTGGAATGGCTCGATCGTGGCGGGGTTGGTGTTTGTCGTGATTATCGCGGCGGTACAACTGTCGATGCCGACTTTCAATGAAGTGCCGGAGGGTTTTCCGGCGGCGCTGCTGTGGAAGTTCCGTGTGGCGGCGCTGGGTATGCAGGCGATCATGTGGACGACGATTGGACTGCTGTTCGGCGCGCTCGTTGAGCGCGGCGCGTTTATGCGGTTGGGCGGTCGGCCGGCGGTGTAGTCGGCTTGATGGTTGGTGGAGGCGATGGGCGCAACCGCCTCGGTGGTTGTGCCCGGCGTTCTCTGCCTGGCTCGTCGCTGTTTGCGCGCAGGGGTCGAGAAGGTTTGTGCGTCAAGGAGTTGGGGCTGTTGTGGGGTGGTTATCCACAGGCTTGAGCACAGAATCTGTGGATAAAGTTCCAGCAGTGAGACGTCCCAGCTTCGCGGCCCGGTCGTCGGGGGCAAAGCAGAGCAATCCTATGCCCGCGCCAATCCAGCCGGTTTGTCGGGCAAAGCCGTTGTTGTTCAGGTCGAAATAAGTCGCGCTGGTGTTCGGGGGGCAGGTTTATTCCTGAGCCGGTCAGGTCAAGAACTAATGGGCTGGTTGAGTCCAACGGAGGGCCGTCGTATTTGCCCAGGGCGCCGCCACCTGCGCCTGAACCGGGCCAACGCATCGGCGACACTCGCAATTACCGCTCCAATGGTATTCAGCACGTCCGCGACAGTACTTGCCAGGTTCAGACCACTTGCGCTTAGCCGATTCGAGCCCGCCCGCATGGGCGCGGGAATGCGGTCGAACGCGATCGCCGAGGAACCGACAGGCGGAGCCCATCGAATGCGGGGTACCGGACTTTAGCTACTGGCTCGCGCTAACCCCACGCGTCTTGCTGGAAGGTGTGCGGGTATTCGCTGACTGGAGGTCAAACTGATTACCCACCGCTACTGCTGACCGAAGTACCGATGCAAGGCACTGCCCCCTCTCATCGACAAACCGCCCCGCATTTCAAATGTGAGATAGCCCTACGACGCAAGGTGAAAGAATACGGCTTTGACGCATAGCTAAGCGAGCAAATGACATTCAGTGAGGAAAGCAAATCAGAGAACGGTTCCACTCGAACGCCTTTGCGCCTATTTATCCTGCCTATTCTCGTGTGGTTCACCGGAGTAGTGCTGTCCGTCAACTGCCACGTTGGCGTGTGGGTAATCCGGGACGTGTATCTAGGCGATTTCTCGGTGGTGCTTGGTCTGCTTTGGGCCTACACATTCAAGAGACTTCGCGAGCCGCTGAGAAACATCGCTGCTCACATCACAGTAACTTCGGTAGCCATGGGACTGCTTGTGTGTGCCGCCGTATGGCAATGCATATTGGCCCTGCCACGCTTCACCGCGCAGTCTTCACGAACTTTCGATGTCACATACGAGCGAATCGGCGGCAGGAAGGGATGCCGGTTTGGCGTTGAGTTTAGGGATGATTTCATCCGGGACACAATCAGGGTATGCGGACCGGCCTCGAATATTCCGGGCAATCGAGCCTACGGCCGGCTTCGTGTCCATGAGGCGACTGGCCCATGGGGCGTTTATATCCTGAAGTTGGTGGCTATCAAGGAAAATCGGACCTAGAGCCCTATGCGTCAACTGGCAAAGAAGTGACATGTCCCTGTCGGGGCGAAACGTATTCGCGAGTGATGCTAATCGCTACCGAGGTTCGTGGTGCGAGGGACTACGCTGTACCTCCATTCGTCTTGCGTTCGCCATTTCACTAATTGCAGTTCGCGGTATCTGACGGTTGTCGTTATAAATTCCTACGCCTCGTGTCGATATTCCCAAGCCATGGTTTATGTGAATGCACGGAGAGCGTGATTTTAGGAGTTATCGCATTCTGCGGTAATCGTGATCCCTATAGGTTACCTGTGCGTCAAGCAAATAACCTATAGGAATAAGAATGAGAAGACACAGACTGTACGGAGAGGCGACCGGATTTTTAGGCCGCCTGGTGGTTGCCTTCACGTTATTGGTTCTTGTGTTCACCGCGAACGCAGACGACTGCTTCTCACTGTACGCAAAGTCCGGCGCCACGCCGGGC